>JAFXHY010000029.1 GCA_017536215.1 Muribaculaceae bacterium
GTGGTTGACAGCTACAGCTATCGGTAACCTATTTATCGCAATCGGTGTGACAATGATTAACAGCTTCCCTCATCAATGGATGTGCTGGGCTGTATTCGCCGGTTTCTGTCTCATTTCGATGTTAGTGATGTTAGGAATGGTGAAATGGCTCGAAAGAGTCACCAAATAATCACTCTATAACAAAAAAATATAAGAGGATGTCTCATTGTTGGGGCATCCTCTTCTGTTTAATACCTGTATTTTAGTGTCTATGTAACTCGATTTTATAAAGCTCGGGCTGAAGCGAGGTCGTTGGCAATTGCTGATTTCAGTTCCTCGAGAGAGGCAAATTTCTTTTCCCCACGAAGTCGCTTTATAAATTGCAATGTTAATGATTGATTGTATAGGTCGCCGGTGAAATCATCGAGATGGGCTTCTATTGTAACCGGCGTCACTGTGTTTTCAATCGTTGGTCGATGTCCGATATTGACAACGGCACGGAATTTTCGTCCATCTTTTTCGATAGCATCGGCAGCATATACTCCATGAGCCGGAATGATTTTGTCGCTATTGTTTACGACGATGTTCGCTGTAGGAAAGCCAATTTCGCGTCCAATCGCTTTGCCGTGAACAACGGAGCCACAGATGGCATACCTACGCCCCAAGAGATTTGTTGCTTGGTCAATATCTCCGGATGTGATAAGATTTCTGATTGTCGAAGAGCTGATAACAGTATCCCCGGGGAGTTCCCCTGCGCGAGTGATTTTAACCCCGGTAGAGGCTTGTAATCGTTGGTCGGCGTCCAATCTACATCTATCACTGCCAATGCTGTTGTTGAAGCCGAAAAGTAGGAGATTGACGCCATATTTATGTGCCAGCATATTGATAAATTCCTCGCCGGTCATATTGCGCAGAGTTGAATCAAATTCTAAAAGTATGGGGGTGACGCCCATCGAAGTCAAGGCTTCGATTTTTTCCTCCGGAGTTGATAATAATTGTGGTTGCCGAAGTCCTGTCACAACCCATAGCGGGTGGTTGACAAAAGTGACCACCAATGCCTTTTCCGACTGCTTTTTGAGCTGCGAGATGAGGTATTGGTGACCCTTGTGCAGGCCATCAAACATTCCGATTGTTGCTCCGGTAATTTGGCTCATATTTATTTCAAAAACTCTTTAAATGGGCGGTTATCAACAACGTGAACCCCTCCAAAACCGAGCGCTTGGGCGGCTTCAACATTGGCGAGAGAGTCGTCAAAAAAGATTGTTTCTTCCGGTTTAATGCCGAATTTTTCTGCAGCGCGAAGGAATATCGCAGCGTCAGGTTTGTAGCAATGCTCTTCAAATGAGGGTATTACACCATCAAAATAGAAGTCCATATCGTGCTCGGCTTTTTTAAATTCTTCGAGAATCTTTCCCTCCCACATCACCTTGTTGGTGTTGGATAGAAGGTACAAACGATAGTCCTTGTGCAATTCTTCGAGTTCATTAAGGCGCTCAACGGGTATGCCGATTAAAAATTGCATAAACGCATTGTCGATTTCAGCATCGGTGACGTCGCAATTTATGTGACGACGTAACTCATTGCGCCATTCTTGAGGTGTTACATTCCCTAATTCCAATTCAAGGAATATGCCTTGCTGACCATATTCGCCGAGCATTTCGTTGGCATTGCTTAGTCCGATAGCTTTAAGCGCATCAACTGCACGACGACGTTCTATTTCCATAATGACCCCACCGAGGTCAAACATCAGATTCTTCATAACTAATTAGTTCATTAAATTGCGTTGCGTGTCCGGATTATGCCGTCGCAGCATGGCGCAAATTGTTTATTTCTTATAAATCAGCGTCAATCCGTCGCGAAGAGGTAGTATGACCTTTTCTACGCGCTCGTCATTGGCAATGAGGTCGTTGAATGCTATAATGCCTTGTGTCTGAGCGTCTTTATGATATTCGTTGTCGGCTACTTTGCCATCCCACAGGGTGTTGTCGGCAAGAATGAAGGCACCGCTACGGAGATTGTCAATCAATAGATTGTAATATTCTACGTAGTGACGTTTGTTAGCATCGATGTACACCATGTCGTAGCTTGTAGCTTCGAGTAATTTCGGCAATATCAACATGGCATCTCCGATGTGGAGTTTGATTCGAGAGCCTACCGGCGATTCGTCAAATGCCCGGCATATAAAATCTTCCAATTCATCTTCCAACTCGATAGTGTCGACATGGCAACTGTCGTCGGCGAGCCCTTCGGCGATACATAGCGCAGAATATCCGGCATAGGTGCCTAATTCGAGCACTTGCTTGGGGGATATCATGCGAGTGAGCATCTTCAACAAACGACCTTGCAGATGACCGGAACACATTCTACTGTAGAGTAGTTCGGTGTTGACACGACGATACAACTGATACAAATTATCAGGCTCGCTATCGATGTGGTGTAATATGTAATTTTCAATATTACTGTCGGTAGTCAGCATTTCTAAGGTTTATGTTTAATATAATAGCGCTTCAATAGCAAGACGATAGCTGTCGAGTCCGAACCCGGCAATTACACCGCGGCACACAGACGAAATCAGTGAAGTGTGGCGTATTGCTTCACGCGCATGGACATTGGAGATATGCACCTCAATTACAGGTGTTTTGATGGCTTTTATTGCATCGGCAATGGCAAGCGATGTGTGGGTATATGCTCCGGCATTGAGTATTATACCATTTAGTTCCTCGTCAAAACCATCGTTGTGCAAGCGATCTATAATATCTCCTTCATGGTTGCTCTGGTAATAATCGATTTCGACATTAGGATAGTCGGCTTTGATAGCTTCAATATAGCCCTCCATTGATAGTCTACCATAGATTTCAGGCTCTCTTACTCCGAGCAAATTTAAATTAGGACCATTGATAATCAATATTCTTGCCATAAGGTATGCTGTTTTAATGCTACGAAAAATTGTGTAGTCGTTTCGATTATTTTCTTATTACATTGACCTTTTCGGTGGGAGGTAGTAGCTCATTGCGTCGGTCTACGGCGTCGATAACTTCATGAGCGACGTGCATAAACGCCTGAGATGCAATGGTTTCTCCCAATGCGATAGGTTGCCCGTCATCTCCATGGTCGCAGATGCTACCGACGATTGGAATTTGCCCTAACAATTCTATATTCAACTCTTTTGCAAGCTCTTTGCCTCCATCGCGTCCGAAAATGTAATATTTTTCTTCGGGGTGGAGTTCAGGGGTGAACCATGCCATATTTTCAATCAACCCCAACACAGGCACGTTTATTTTGTCGGACATAAACATTGCAATACCCTTACGAGCATCGGCAAGTGCTACTTTCTGAGGAGTGGAAACTATTACCACTCCGGTCATTGCCAATGTTTGAACCAAAGTAAGGTGAATATCAGATGTCCCCGGGGGCATATCAATGAGAAAATAGTCCAATTCGCCCCAATCGGCATCAGTAATGAGCTGTTTGAGAGCATTTGATGCCATTGAGCCGCGCCATAGTACAGGCGAATTTTTATCAACTAAAAAACCGATTGAAAGAAGTTTGACACCATAGCGTTCAAGAGGGATAATAAGCTCTCGGTCATCAACCTTGTGCATGTACAGTTGCTCATCTTCAACGCCAAACATTTTGGGCATTGACGGGCCGAAAATATCGGCATCAAGCAAGCCGACGCGATATCCTTCGCGTGCTAAGGCTACTGCCAAGTTGCTGGCTACGGTTGATTTGCCAACACCACCTTTGCCGGAAGACACTCCTATGATGTTTTTTACATGAGCAAGAGGTTTGACCGCCTCTTGTGGGGCAGCAATGCGTGTTTTGACTGCAATATTTCCTTTGATTTCGACTTCCGGAGATATGAAATTAGCAATGGCGGATTCTGAGGCTTTGACTATTGACTTGATAAATGGGTCGGTGGGTCGCTCAAATATCAAAGAAAAACTGACTTTGTTCCCTTCGATACGGATATCATCTTCCACCATTCCCAATTCAACTATATTTTTTCCGTTTCCCGGATAACGAACGTTGCTTAGGGCTTCGAGGATGAGATTGGGATATAATCGTAATTGAGTCATTGTTATATTTATGCTATTGATGAAATATTTTAATATACATTGTTTTACTCGGCGTCAATGTCGACGTTGGGTGTTGAAGTTGAGAGATTCATTGATTCAAGTGTACCGCGCGAAAAACTACGGTAGGTATCAAATGGAATCTCTATATCGGGCTCTATGAGTTCGCCTTTATGGGGCAATTCAAATTTGATATATTTTATCGTTAGTCCGCGGGCGAGCCATTGCTGTTCGTAGAATGTGCGAATGTTTAAAATATCATCGGCCAATCCGCTGTGATAGAGGTCGTCGGTATCAATTTCGACGGGTAAATTGTTTTCCTTAACCAAATGATGAGTATAGGTATAGAGGAATGGGGAGTCGCTCTTAAGATGGATAAGGGCTTTGTCGGCAGTGATTTTTCGATATAATTCGACGAATCGGGTAGACGTCAGGCGTTTACGCGCCTTTTTCATTTGCGGGTCGGGAAAGGTAATCCAAATTTCCGACACCTCTCCGGGGATGAAAAAACGGTCGATTAATTCAATATTAGTGCGCAAAAAAGCCACATTATCAAGTCCTTCAGCACGAGCTTGCGTTGCTCCCGTCCACATGCGCGAACCTTTAATGTCTACGCCAATGAAGTTTTTGTCTTTATAACGACGAGCCAATCCAACGGTGTATTCCCCTTTGCCGCATCCAAGTTCAAGAACTATCGGATTGTTGTTGCCGAAAAATTCGTTATGCCATTTGCCGCGCAATGGAAATCCGTTGCTGTTGAGTACCGAGAAAGGATATTGGAAAACAAAATCAATTGTTTCCATATCCCTGAATTTTTTTAATTTATTTTTGCCCATTATGGTGGTTGTTGCAGTAGATATTAAATTTATC
This sequence comes from Muribaculaceae bacterium, assembly GCA_017536215.1. Lineage (GTDB taxonomy): Bacteria > Bacteroidota > Bacteroidia > Bacteroidales > Muribaculaceae > JAGBWK01. The sequence continues at coordinate 4,926 of JAFXHY010000029.1, forward strand.
AGATAGAAAGTTTGACAGTGGCGTGAGTGTTGTCGGTCAATTGCACGTCAACGATGATTACAGAGCTTTGCCATTGCGAAGTGTTGACAATCAAAGACGTAGTGTTGACATTGGCAATATAGCGATTACGTCCGTTTAAATCAAATATTCTAATATTTGCAATATCGGCTCCTTTCGATATGGCTTTCAAATAGCCGTCGCCGATAATGAATTCCACATTAGCATTACCTGATTCTTCATTTGCGTCGTTGATAATTTCATCAATAGCACTTGTGCCTACAACGATAGTGAATTCTTTCCATTGATCGGCGGCTTTAAATTCGTCGGCTGTTGCATCATTTACGTAAAGATATATATCGCCTTGACTCAGTCCGGCCCACACGTCATTACCTAATGATGGAACAGCGGAAAGATTTTCTGCACCAAGTTTTTGTAGAGAAGTCCACCCTTCCATCGCACCGCTTCCTATATATTCAACACGTTCCGGAAGTAGAAGGCTTTCAGCCAGTTCCCAGCCATAGAGTGCGTAATCGCCAATTTCTTTTGTGCCTATAGGGAGCGCTGTTTCGGAGTCGATTGACGTTGTGCCTTTAAATGTAAAAGCCGGAATCTCGGTTGTCGAACTTGGGAGTTGCACTTGTAGCAACGCGGTGTCATTAAAAAACAGTCCTTTACCAAGAGCTATCGATTTGTTCCCCAATGAGATAGTTTCAAGATTCTTACATTGTGCAAAAGCAAAATCGCCAATAGAGGTAAGCTGATTGCAATTCTCAAGGGATATAGTAGTTAGCCCGCTGTTGTAGAATGAGTTGTCACCAATCGTAGTGATTGAGTTAGAGAAATGGAATTCGCTCAATGATGTGCAGTTGGCAAAACTGTCATTGCCTATGCTATTATAGAGTGGTTGTAGGTTGATTTGCGATAGATTTGTACAACCTTCAAACATGGAGTCTGTAATTGTTGCAATTGGTGAAGCTATCGTTGCTTTTTTTAGCGCAATACATTCTTTAAACAAGCCTACACCGATTTCTAAAACTGTTGACGGGATATTTATTTCGGAAAGGTTGTTGCATCCTACAAATGCATAATCATCAATAGCAGTTACGCTTGTCGGAATATTGATAGAACTGATTGCCGAAGAGCCCAAGGCGGCTTCTCCAATTTTAATAATACTTTCCGGGAGCTTTATTTCGGAGATTTGTGTTCCGAAAAGGGCATATTTAGGCAATTCGTTAGCTTTAAATTCGCTATTCCCACTTGCAGTTCTTACACCACTCAGAGCTTCAATTGTTGTATTGCTCAAATCGAGAGTTGACAAAGAGGTTAAGGTTGATGTGATGTATTCAAAATCAGCTGCATTTATGGGGCCATTGACTTTTAATATTGAGATATCTGTGTCGTCGCCGATATATTGATTTATAGTTCCGCCAGCGGTGGTTGTTATTTCAACTGCGCTTAATCTCAGGCAGTTAGCAATTGCGACGAGGGTCAGTAAGATTTTTATTTTCATTGTATTTAATCTCATGTAAAGCCGATTGTTCTATCGTTACAAAGTTAGTGATTTCTTGTTGATTAGCAAAGGTTCTTGATGTTAAGTACTGTTTCAACTAAAAATAAAGCTTCAATATCTTCTCGAGCTACGTCCATATCATCATATAAAGGGTTCTCGCTGTGTAAAATTACCATAGAAGGGTCGTCGGGGTGTCGGCGTAACACTTTCACCATGCGGTAGTCCGGAAGCACAACAAGATAAATTTGACCCCAAAATATTGTAGAACAAGATTTTACCGGGCGAATAGCTATAAATCCTCCGTCGATGATGCGTGGCTCCATTGAATCACCGGTCACTCTGACTATAATCGATTCGGGATTTAAACGTGGTAAATCCACATATCCTTTTACGTGGTCGTCGGTTAACATTCGTTCTAAAGGACGGCAACCAGCAGTTACATCAATATCGTAGACCGGTATGCCGCGATAGGGGTGATTGAATATTTTTATATCATCATATTCAATGACTTCCGGGTTGCTACGCTTTTCAAATGGCATCCCTTCACCGGTTTCCAACCAATTTTTTGAAA
>JAFXHY010000186.1 GCA_017536215.1 Muribaculaceae bacterium
CACCTCACTCACCCAATTATGAATTGTGAATTGTGAATTATGAATTGAGTTCCACCGCGTCAGCCTATGGAACGAAGGCTTACCAGCCTTCGACCTAACCACCTATAGACCGAAAGCCTCCCGGACCGCTCTATTCTTAAAGCCCTTTTATCTTCCCACTTACGCGACGAAATCCCACAAAAAAAGCCGTAGATATTTCTATCCACGGCCTTTATACTATTTTGACTCTATATTAGTTTGCAGGTACAGCGGGAGCTGCAGGTGCTACTGCGCCTACTGCAGTCATTACCATCGGTGTGATATCTACTACTTCAGTTGAAACATACACGGGAACCTCTGCCGGAAATACCATTACAAGATTTTGCTCTGCGCCTACTGTCTTGATTGCATTTAGCAATTTTTCTTGCACAGGCTGCATCAACTGCTGCTGCTGACGTTGCAAATCCTGCTGTGCTGTTTGCAAGAACTGCTGTGCTTTTTTATCCATTTCTTGGATATCTTGCAAGCGACGATCCTTAATTGATTGTGGGGTATTTGCATCATCCAAAAGAGCTTGATATTCCGAGAATTTCTTATTCATCTCTTCTTGAAGTTTTGCATACTCATCTTCATATTGCTTTGATGCTTCACCAAGTTTTTTCTGTATTTCTGCAGTTTCTGGCATTGAAGCAAATATTTGCTCTGCCGATACTACTCCAAATTTTTGAGCGGCCACGCTCATGGGCAATGCTACAAGCACTGCAAGAAGAATTTTCTTAATCATTGTTTATATGTATTAGTTATTAATTTCCTTATCTATTCATTATTTGCCATAACCAAGCTTCGTAAGCACTTCATTGCTGACATCTATACGTGGAGATGCAAAGATGATATCCGATGACGACGCTCTATCCACTATCATTTGATAACCGCGTTCCTCTGCCACCTTTTTGGTCGCATTATATATATCATCTTGAATCGGTTTTATCAACGATTGACGCTTTTGATATAATTCACCTTCCGGACCAAAATACTTTGCCTTAAGTTCTGTCGCCTCTTTCTCTTTCGCAACAATTTCCTCTTCGCGCTTCTTTATCTGCTCATCAGTCAAAAACACCTTCTCTGAGATATAATTCTTGTACATCTGATCTGCCTCCTGATAAAGAGCATCTAATTCCTTTTGCCAGCGGAGCGACAACTGGTTGAGCTGCTCATTGGCCATCTCATACGACGGAATATTTTTCAATATATATTCCATATCTACAAGCGCAAACTTCTGTGCCTGCGAGCCTATCGCTATGCCAACCACCATTAAAAGTGTGATAAATATCTTTTTCATATTATTCAATTTTCACGGCATCTACTCCACTTTGGGAGATTCGATACCTGTATTATTATTTACTTTTAGCTTTGTTTGTTATATATGACACAAATATAAGCTTAAAGTTTTAATTTCTTTTTATAAATTTTGTTAATCACCGGTTATCCGCTACAAAAGCCTACGCAATCCGTTAGAACTCTTGTCCGAGAATGAAGTGGAAGTGGCTACCACCTTTTGTTCCGAACACCTTATCAAATCCGTATGCCCAGTCAATACCCATCAATCCTACCATAGGCAAATAGATACGAACTCCGACTCCGGCTGAACGTTTCAAATCAAACGGTGAGAATTTTGACACTGACGTCCACGCATTTCCGCCCTCCACAAATGCCAATCCATAAATCGTTGTCGTAGGCTGAAGCATGAACGGGAAATGAAGCTCTGCACCCAAGCGAGCATATGCATAACCCTCTTGTCCCCAAGGCGTCAAGTCTCCATTATCATATCCTCGTAAGCCGATTGTTTCTGTCGCATAGGTATATCCTCCCGACATTCCATCACCTCCCATATAGAAGGTCTCAAACGGCGATTTCAACCATTTGTTATAGCTACCGAGCAATCCGAAATCTGCACGTGTCATCAACACAAGCGTGTATGTCTCATGATTGGTCAATGATGTATATGTTCGTGATTTGAAACGCAACTTCCAATATTCTATCCAACGATACATCTCCTTCTTCGACTCTGTTGTATTTGCTTTCGACAACGCCTCCCAATCCTTATTTCCGCTAAACAACGACGCCGGAGGTGTCAATTGCAAATTAAGAGAGAATGTTGAACCGCGACGTGTGTAGAGAGGATTATCTATTGAGTTACGCTGCAACGTCAATCCGAGTACGAGTGCATTCGACGTACCATTATTCATGTAGTACAAATAATCCCAATTCTTCAAATAATACCAATTGTACGACAACTCGGTTGTGAACGTAAAATAGTCATCAGGCCAGCTCAATCGCTTTCCAAACCCTACTGTTATCCCTGCCATCTGCAACAACTTATTCGGGTCGTACGCATTCTGTATCGAGTTCTGATAATAGTCATTATAGTAATAATTTGAACCCATACCATAGTTATATCCATAGCCATAGGGATTATACCAGTTACTATTATAATAATTGGAGTTAACTCCGGTTTGGCGACTATAATACGCCGATACAGAGAGTGAATTGGGGCGCTTTCCGCCAAACCACGGATCGAGGAACGACACTGAATATGCTTGATAATAGCGTGCATTGGTTTGCGCACTAATTGTAAACGTCTGACCCTCGCCCTGTGGAATCAATCCCTTATATGATTCCGGGTGGAACAAATTCTTTATTGAGAAGTTGGTGAATTTCAACGCCAATTTTCCGATTACTCCCGTCTGACCCCATCCAAGTGAAAACTCGATTTGGTCATTCGCTTTCGATTCAAGATTGAAGATAATATCTACCGTTCCATCTACATCATTAGGCTCCGGACGTATATCCATTGTCTCAGGATTGAAATGACCGGTCTGAGCAATTTCACGCGCTGAACGCATCAAGTCATTTTTACTAAACAATTGACCCGGGCGAACACGCAATTCTCGACGTATCACCTTCTCATACAAGCGGTCATTACCATTGATTACGACCTTATTGATTCGTGCTTGAGGACCTTCTACCATTCGCAATTCCAAATCTATAGAATCTTCCCTGACATTCTTTTCTATCGGCACAAGTTGATAGAACAAATATCCGTTGTCCATATAGTAGTTGGCCACCGCATCATCATCATCTTTCGTTCGCTTCGACAATAGTTTCTGATTGTAGACTGAGCCTGGTTCTATTCCAAGAACATTATTCAAGAAATCGGTATTATAAACCGTATTTCCAACCCACTTTATGTCATTGATATAGTATTTCTTTCCCTCTTCAAGTGTAATATAAACATCCACTTTCTTTTCATCATAAGGAACTACTGAATCGGCGAGTATCTTTGCATCGCGATATCCCAACTCATTGTATTTTTCGATTATGCGATTCAAGTCATCTTGGAAATCTTGCTCCACAAATTTCTTCTGGCGGAATAAGTTGAGCAACTTCCCATTCTCGTTTGTTTTTTTCATCACTCGCTGCAACTTATTGTCGCTCAACACTTCGTTGCCTTCGATGTAAATCTTATGCACCTTTACTTTGTCGCGTTTATCCGTGATGATATCTACTATTACATGATTTTCCTCCGATAAATCCGGACGCTGAGAAACTGTCACTTTTGCATTGCCGAAACCCTTCTCCGAAAAATATTGCTCTACGATTCCGGTTACTCTATTCACTATATTGGGCGTAATCGGATTTCCCTTCATCAACTGAAGTCGTTCCTGAAGGTCTTCGCGTTCGCTCTTCTTCATCCCTACGTAATTCACCTGCGATATTCGAGGCTGCGCACGAAGGTTCAACTCAAACCACACTTTATCTCCCGCTATTTTTTCTACCTTAAGCTGCGCTTGCGCAAACAATTGATGACGCCACAATCGCTTGATGGCCGACGTACAATCATTTCCCGGTATCTCTATTTTCTGACCTATGCGCAATCCGGTATATCCTATGATATTTTCATCCTCATAGTTGTCTGCTCCTGTCACCTTTATTCCGGCTATCTCATATGTGCGTGGCACTCCCGAATAACTTATTTGGGGCTCATAGATTGTATCTACCGGTTCCTGTGCCTTTACGCTTCCGGCCATTACGACCGCTACAAGTAATATTAGGAATATTTTATATCTCATGATATGTTGTGACATTTTCTTTTATTTTTGTTGCTGTAATTCTTATCAATATAAATGATACTACAATTGCTCCGCTGTTAGACCATATCTGCGTTGACGTCCTTGAAATGATGCTACACAATCTACAAAGTCCTGCTTCGTAAATTCGGGCCAATATTGATTGGTGATTATGATTTCTGCATACGACAATTGCCATAACAAGAAATTGCTGATGCGGAAATCTCCTCCTGTTCGTATCAACAAATCCGGATCAGGTTTCCCGGCTGTGGTCATATGGCTTGACACTATATCGTCGGTAATATCTCCAACAGCAAGTGTCCCATCCGCCACCTCTTTTGCTATATTCTTTACCGCCTCTGTGATTTCCCATCGCGCTGAATAACTCAACGCCAATATCAAGTTCAACCCCGTGCAATGTGAGGTTTCTCTAAAACAACGTTGCAAGCGTTCTGCGGCAAAATCGGGCAATCGTGAAATATCCCCTATCATTGTCAACCTGACATTGTTACGTATCAAATCCGGCGTTTCTCGTTCTATCGCGGTTACGATTAGGTGCATCAATAAATTGACCTCTTCCTCCGGTCTATTCCAATTCTCTGTTGAAAACGTATACAAAGTCAAATACTTGACACCTATTTCCGATGCTATCTCCGTTATACGACGCACGGTGTTGACCCCCTCTACATGCCCTGCGGAGCGTTCCATACCGTGAGACTGAGCCCAACGTCCGTTCCCATCCATTATTATTGCAACATGGGACGGTATTCGTGATTTATCAATATGTGAGATATCTATTTGCATCTGTTGGTATTTTATTTCTTAAGTCAATTAGTCCACATAATGACATGTGACACATCGCTTACCGAATTCGTAACTTATTGATATCGACAAATTGGAATACCAATCGGTATTCTTAAGAAACGAGCTTTTAATCTGATATAAGTCGCGGAGTTCTCCGTCCACCTTATCTCCAAATACTTTAGTCATCGAGAACTCTATCCCAAGATTCCATCTCTCTTTCAGCTTATATTTAACTCCTATGGCCATCGGAATGTTGGGAGCAAATGCATTCTCTCCGTCACACGTTGAATACGTAAAACCTAAACCCAAGGCCACGTACGGGCTCCAACGTCGCAAGTGCTTATATGTCTCCCCTATGCCATAGCCGAAGAAATTAAATTCTAAACGTGCGCCAAGGTCATACGCTCTTGATGAAAATTCATAAGTCTGCTCTCCGGGGAATATATTATCAAATTTTGATGAATTGCCACTTAGACTATACGTGTTAAACACTCCACGTATTGCCCAACGGGCATCTGCCAAATAACGAAATGATGCTCCGGCGGCAAAGCCCGGGTTGGAGAACATATTGCTTTCATTGACATCTCCCAAATAACCGTCAAGGCCCAACTGCACGCCAATATCAAATTTATAGACCTCCTCTTGCGACGAAACCTTCAAGGGCATCAACGCAACTACGATAAGAAATAATATGACTGAGGTCAACTTTTTCACTCTTCTGAGGTCAACTAAATTTTACTAATCTAATTCTATCTTTACTGCAACGGCTTAAACACCAATCGGTTGATGACTCCGCGCCAAACACTATCGTAAAGCTCTCCATTCCCATCATATCCTCCGAAAAGATAGATATATGGCACATCCCATTCTGTAATCGGAGCTACCGCTCTCGATTCATACCACGCCTCACTTGCAATCTTCCACCATCCGGGGAGCGGAACCGATTGATATGATTTCCACGAACTCATCGACGTACGCGACATCTCCACCGGCTGATCAACTACTATTGCCTGCGCTTGTGTTCGCGGTAATATATACTTCGGCATCTGCAACAATTCATCTCCCTCTTTCCAATCAATACCGGAGTTGCGCGAAACGTAAACCTTCTTATTCAATCCCGAAGCATTTTCACCTCCCATTGCAATCAACACCGGAAGCTCTGTTACTCGCCATGTCAATGTATCAACATCTGCCACACGGTAATTAAACATCGATGCATTTCCTATCTCCTTGGGAAACTTCTCTGAAATCTTAGCCCATTGTTTGCCATCATAGCCCCATACTGCGCGAGAATATTCACCCGACGCTTTTCTACCTCCAAGCATTATAGTTTGAGGCTGTGTCGACCATTTTGATGTCAATTCCGCTATCTGACTGGTTGACTCTATTGGCATTTCTGCCGAAGCTACAACCTCACTACTTGTAGGATATGTCACCAATACGTAGCCGGTATCTCCTTCTTTCACCCCAAGCAATTTTTCCGCATATCCTCCATAGATATGATGCCATTGCTGACCCGTTGTACTCCATTGCTTCCCATCAGTTGAACTGTACAATGTCCCGTCTGTTGATAAGATATAGAGTGCATCTTCTGTTGCTGTCAAAGTCGAAACTTCTGGTGTAAAACCAAAAGTAACACCTTCTACTTTCCAATCATCATTGTAAGGATTTGCAGTAAACGCCACGTTATAGTCCGTGCCATCGCTGGTCAAGCATACCACATTCCCTTGATATTTTACCGTTTTTTGAGACGTTGGAACCGAAAGTTCGGTCGGGAGCTCACGCTTTGCCATTTCGTTCCAATAGAGTGAATCCGGCTCCATTTTATGAACATTCACCCTTATCATATAATCGCGTTTCGCACTCCCGTCAAACGATACCAAATGCAATTTCACGGGCCCGTTTGAGAAGTCAATAGAATCGGTTGAATTGGTCAAATAGTTTATCACTGTATCAGCCTGATTTTTGCGCGGCACATTGAGTTCTACTACCGAACATGCATCAGTGGCTATCTGCACCACAAGCTTATTTACCTTTGTCCCATAGGGCAACGAATCCGCATTATATATTTGCGCATTGGCTAAATCTATTGAAAAGAACACAGTATCTAACGACGATAATATTTGCGCATTGGCTTTCAGTTTAAAACTTTTAACCTGAGTACTGCTATACACCACTTCTGCAATCTCGTCATCCGTATCTGAATTACACGACGACATAATCGCTGTCACTGCAAATAAGCCGGCTTCTAATATCGGTAATAATTTTGACTTCATCTTTTTCTTGAATACAATTTACTTATCCCGAACGCTCAACATCTTGTTACTCAAACTTATAACTATAAAATTCCACCAAGGGACTTGCTTTAAGCCCGATGGCATAACCGTTTTAGCGTTCAGACACTATATTTCAATATGCAAAGTTAACGTATTTTTCTATATATACGCAGTGCCACTATTGAAAATTTTGTCGTAATTATTTAATTGTCGTTAATTTATAACCAAAAAGTGGGGGATGTTCTATCAACACCCCCCACTTATATCTTAATATCCGATACTGTTTATACAGGATTTTCGGTTAACACTAATAGCGAATTGTAAACCACGCTGACAATTCCTAACAAGATTATACCTCCTACTGTGATAACGAGAGCCAAGCGCTCGCTGCATTTGCTCTTGAACGTGGCAATCTCACATTCTTCATCTGAGATATACATTGCTTTCACTACCAACAAATAGTAATAGAGCGATACGATTGTATTTATCAACGCTATTAACACAAGTACATACATCGCTGTAGTTCCTACATTTAGCGCTCCCGTAAAGATGAAGAATTTGCTAAAGAAGCCGGCAAATGGAGGAATACCTGCTAATGAGAACATTGCAAGCATCATCGCGAATGCCAATCGAGGATTGGTCTTGCTCAAACCGCGATATGAATCCATACCTACCAATCCTGTCTTATTCTCTATTGATTGAATTACACCAAACGCTGCAAGGTTAGAGAAGATATACACAAGGATGTAGAACATCATCGCTGCCAACGACATATCGTTTGCGCCTATCACACCGAGCATAATATATCCCGCTTGCGACACTGATGAGAACGCCAAGAAGCGTTTCATGTTGCGCTGACGTATTGCAAATAGGTTACCTACGGTAATTGTCAAGATTATCAAGCCGTAGAGCATCCACTCCCATGCTGCCGAATAGAACTGACCAAACACTTGTACCATCACCACCATAAACGCAAATGCTGTTGCGCCTTTTGAAATGACTGATAGATATGAGGTCACTGATGTCGGAGCGCCTTGATAAACATCGGCTGTCCACAAATGGAACGGTACCAACGACAATTTGAAGCCGATACCGGCCATCACAAATGCCATCGCTACTATCAACATTCCTGAACCCTCTACCGACGCTTCTGCTATCTTATCGAAATAAAGCGTTCCGGTCAAGCCATACACGAATGAAAGTCCGAGCATGAATATCGCTGAGGAGAACAACGCTGTCAAAATATATTTTACTGCTGCTTCGTGGCTTTCATATTTGTTCTTGTCGAAGGCCACCATCGCTGCCAATGGTAATGATGCTGCCTCCAAGCCGATTACGAACAATAGGAAGTGACGAGCGGATATCATCAAATACATGCCGAACAACGTTATCAACATCAATTCGTAGAACTCGGCGCGACGCATTATCTGCGGCTCGCTTGCATTCCATTGCATGGATTGGATGAGAACGATAAGAACTCCTACGTTAAGAATATTTTTAATTGTCGCTACAACCGGGGTTGTTGAATACATTCCGCCAAACACCAATTGGGCGTCACCTACCGTGCAGAAAAATCCGTATACGGTATATAGTGCAAACAATACTACGGTGATTGTTGAAATACCCTTAACAGCTTTCTTGTCGCTGCCGGCTACTGCGTAGCGTGGCGCAAACAAATCATATAAGAAGACTAATAGAAATACGACCAACAATCCTATTTCTTGCTTCATTGCCAAAAACTGGGAATAGTCCATTGTTTCTTCCTTTTCTTATTAATTTTTTATAAGACGGCTTTGAAAATCTCACCGCTGAATGTTTCACGTATCAAATCTGCAAAGAAGTTGGGGAAGCATCCGATTGCTGCTACACTGATTATCAATGTCACTGTCGACAATCGTTCCCACCATGTTGCATCGGTTAGCTCAAGATGATGTTTATCTTGAACCGGGCCCAACAACAATTTCCCAACTACGCGGAGGATATACACGGCTGTGATTACAATCGAGCAACATGCCACGATAGTAAATACCAACTTGAGTGATCCGGCTCCTGCCATAAATTCGCTCATACCCTGCTGGAATGAACCTACGAAGATTGTCATCTCAGCTACGAAGCCCGACAAGCCCGGAAGACCCAACGATGCAAAACCGGCGATTACGTAGCACACTGCCAAGTAAGGCATTATCTTCATCATACCACCCATCTCGCGGATATCACGTGTGTGCGTACGACCGTAAATCATACCGATGAGCGCGAAGAACAACGCTGTCATCAAACCGTGCGACAACATCTGCATCACAGCTCCGGTCATCGCTGTTTGATTGAGCATCAACACCGCGAAGAGTACCAATCCACAGTGCGAAACTGATGAATATGCGTTAATGTATTTCAAGTCGGTCTGTACGCATGCCGAGAAGGCTCCGTAAACCACCGAGATACCGGTCAATATCAAGAATATCCATGAAAGTTCTTGTGCTGCTTCTGGCATAAGATACATTGCAACGCGGAAACAGCCGTAACCTCCAAGTTTCATAAGAACACCCGCATGGAGCATTGACACTGCGGTCGGCGCTGATGCGTGACCGTCGGGGCTCCATGTGTGGAACGGGAACATTGCTCCAAGTACACCAAATCCTACGAATGTTATGGGGAAGAGGAAATATTGCCATCCCTTTTCTACTCCACCATTATTTACGATTTGGGTAATATCCCAAGTGTGTGCTCCGTCTACAACCGGGCCATTATAATAGATACCTATCAAGCCGAGCATCAAGAATGCCGAACCACCCATAAGCATCAACGTCAACTTCATTGCCGAATAGTTCTTGTTGCCTGAACCCCAAACACCGATAAGCAAATACATGGGGATAAGTGCAACCTCGTAGAACATGAACATAGTGAACAAGTCTACAGAGATAAAGAAGCCATATACACCTGTCGACAATAGTATCAACCACAAGAAGAATGCTTTGGGCTGATTGATTGACCATGATGCAAACGAACCGGCAAATACGATGATTGACGTTAGCAATATCATTGCAATTGAAACACCGTCAACACCTACTGCAAGATGGATATTCAAACTTTCAAACCACACCCATGAATCATAGAAATGCATCGGGTGCTCATGAGTTAGAGCCGGCAATGCCAAATATTCCAACAATAGGTACACACTCATACCAATCAGCACAAGTGATCCTGCAACTGCTACCGCACGTATTTGCTTGATATTGCGGCATAGTGCCAATCCTCCCAACATCAAGATGGGGACGATTACGAAATATATCAATATATTAGAAAACATAATTTACTATATTTGAAACTGTTAGCACTCTGTGTTGATTAGAAGAATAGGAATATGATTGCCACTGTTCCTCCTCCGAGTACGAGAGCTCCAAGGAGATATACCCAAACATAGCTTTGTGCATTGCCCGATTGCAACCCGCGGATTGCATACGACGCTTTGTTCGTAATTGCTGCGAAAGCGTCCATTGTGCCGTCGATGATATGACGGTCAAACCATGCTATCGGCTTACATATGCTATTGAAAATTATCTTGTGGGTGATAAACATGTATAGTTCATCGAAATAGAAGCGATGGTGTGCTCCTTGCCACAAGCGTGGGAACAACGAACGCATCTTCGCGGGGAGCGAATTTTCCTTGCGATACATCAAGGTTGCAATGCCAATGGCTACAATAGATACTGCAAGGCTCACTGAAGCTACTGTCCAGTTGATATGTGCATGATGCGGATGTCCATTCCATGTCACCATTTCGCTGAAAGGTACAAGTCCGCAGAAGATTGCTACTACACCAAGTATTATCAACGGTAAGGTCATTGTCCAAGGCTGATCTTTCGGTGCGTGATGTCCTTCATGCACTTTGTGTTCTTTCCACCAGAAGATGAGATAGTAGAGACGGAACATATAGAATGCTGTCAATCCTGCTACCAACGACATCCATACGTATGCTACCATTGAATTGCCGAAGCACGACGCAAGAATTTCATCTTTTGAGAAGAAGCCTGAGAACGGTATGATACCTGCGATTGCCAAACATCCGATAAGGAATGTGATATGAGTAATCGGCATGTGTTTGCGCAAGCCATGCATCGCTGTATAATCGTTTGAGCTTACTGCGTGAATCAATGCACCGGCTCCGAGGAAGAGCAACGCTTTAAACATTGCGTGTGTAAACAAGTGGAACATTGATGCCATGTATCCGAGATTTTCTCCTACGTCTCCACGAGATACACCCAACGACACCATCATAAACGCGATTTGCGAAATAGTTGAGAACGCAAGCACTCGCTTAATGTCAACCTGTGTACATGCCACTATCGCCGCATAAGCCGCTGTCAACGCACCCACTACTGTTACTATATCCAATGCTGCCCCTCCGGCAAGTTCATTAACCATGAACAACGGGAATAGACGTGCAACCAAATATACTCCGGCTACAACCATTGTTGCTGCGTGGATAAGTGCTGATACAGGAGTCGGACCTTCCATCGCATCGGGCAACCAAATGTGCAACGGCATCATTGCTGATTTACCCATACCTCCCATGAAGATGAGCACCAATGCCCATGTCATGATTGAACCTCCGAGGAACATCTGTCCGGCACGGCTTTCTATCATTGTCTTAACTCCCTCTGCAGAAGTAACATCTACATGATATAAGCCTTCTCCAACTGAAGATGATGTCATCGACATGAAGTTGAATGTTTCGGTGCAGTAAGACAGAACGAGGATACCGATAAGGAAGCCGAGGTCGGCAAAACGAGTGACAATAAATGCTTTCTTTGAAGCTGACACTGCCGACGGCTTAGTGTAATAGAATCCGATTAGGAGATAAGATGAAGCGCCCACGAGCTCCCAGAAGATATACATCTGGAAGATATTGGTTGCAACAACGAGTCCGAGCATTGAGAAGCTAAAGAGCGACAAGAAGGCATAGAAACGTTGGAAACCTGTTTCATACACCCCATGGTGGTCGCGCATATAGCCGTTGCTGTAGAGATGCACCATAAACGAGATGGTGGTCACCACAACGAGCATCAACGCCGAAATCGGGTCTAACAAAAATCCTAAATTAATTGAGAGGTCTCCCCATAGCGACAACCATTGCTGGTCAAACACTACATATTGCAATCGGTTGCCCGCTGCATCTACGAAATCTCCCGAGAAGAAATAAGTGTAAGCGGTATAGTAGGCAATTACCATCGTTACTCCCATTCCGAGCGTGCCGATGATGCCCGACCACTTATGGCTCAAATATTTGCCGAAAAGCCCCAGGAAGAGGAACATCAGCAATGGCAGAACCAAAATCAAAAGCGGTAATGTTGCTTCCATGAGTCTTTAAAATTTCATTTTGGTTAAATCTTTTACATCAATATCTTTTGCAATGCGATATGCATTGATAATGATTGCGATTGCTACCGCTGTTTCTGCTGCCGCTATCGCGATGGCAAACAAGGTAAAGAACATACCTTCCATCTCGCCGGGGCATAAGAAACGGTTGAATACCACAAAGTTCATATCTACCGAGTTGAGCATCAACTCCAATGATATCAACATCGCAATCATGTTACGGCGTGTCAAAAAGCCGTAGACACCACAGCAAAACATAAACAGGCTGGGTATCAGGAACATCAGTGAGTTCAACTGAAAATTATTCAAGAGATCCAACATATCCACATTTATTTTTTACGTGCCACAACTATGCCACCGATTATACATGCAAGCAATAACACACTGATTGCCTCAAATGGAAGCAAATAGCCATTTGAGCCTGAGCTCAACAAGTCATTTCCTATCTGCGACATTGTAGGCAACTCTGCCTCGCCCAAGTCGGGTAATGTTTTGATAAGTGAGCAACGGCTGATGAGCGACCATGCACACACCACAAACATTGCGATTGCTCCGATTAGGCCTAATGCCTTCTTCTTTGACTCGAGCTTACTACTGTTGTCGCCCGGATGGCTTGTCAGCAAAATCGAGAATACGAACAACACTACGATACCCCCTGCATAAACTGCTATCTGCACACCGCCCAAGAATTGATATCCGAGCATGAAATACACTGCAGCAGTCCCAAATAGGGCAAACAATAGGAATGTTGCCGAACGTAGAATTTTGCGTGTCGTCACAGCCAGTACCGAGAATATCATAATCGACAAAGCGACTACGACATAAATCATGATACTCAATAGTGATTCCATATCTTAGTTTTATTTTTTATTTTCTTTATCTACTACAGGGACTTCTGCCGATTTGGCTGCTTTCAAGCGAGCTGCCTTCTCAAGTGCTTCGCGCACCTTTGCTTCCTTTTCGGGATCCCCGGCACATTTGGCCAATGCGGCTTTTACTTTAGGATCATTCTCATCTATGAGCGATGCTGGAGCCGACGCCGGTGCGGCTCCGGCTGCGGCAGCTTTCTTTGCGGCTGCAGCGGCTTTGGCGGCTTCTATCTTTGCTTGTTTTTCAGCCAAAAATTTTGCCTTCTCTTCCTCCGTTGGTTCCGGTTCCGGCTTCTCGGGAAGATAATTCAATACCTTAACAAGTTTTGAGCGTGTGAACACTGCTTGCTCGAAATCATTTGAAAATTCCAACGCATCTGTCGGACAAGAAGTGACACAAAGTTGACAGAACGTACAGCTTCCCAAGTCATAGACATATTTATCAAGTTTCTTTTTCTTGGTGCCATCCCACTTCTCAACCATCTTGGTGTGGAGTGTGATTGTTCCATTAGGACAATTGCGTTCACAAGTGCCACATGCTATACATTTGTGATTACCCTCGTCATCATATTTCAACACCAAGCATGCTCTAAAGCGCTCTGGCACGTGACGTGTTTCACGATCTTCGGGATATCTTTCTGTTATCTTAGGCGTTACGAACTCTTTTCCCGTCACCTGCATCCCTTTGAGGAGACTCAAGAATCCGGAGCCTAAGCCTGAAAAATAATCTTTTACACTACCCATAAGTTTCTATCTTACGTTTTAGTTATATTGTTTATGTTACTTTTTTCTTACGATTGTTTAACTTGACCTCCCACGATATCGAGAAGCTCGGTTGTAATACTCTGCTGACGCAACTTATTGTATTCCAGACGCAATTGGTCGAGCAATTTCTTCGCATTATCATTTGCACTTTGCATTGCCATGACACGTGCCGCTTGCTCTGAGGCCTGATTCTCACAGAACACCTCCTGCATAACCGACAAAATGAATAATGGAAGCACTTTATTGAATATCACATTTGCATCCGGTTCAAAAAGATACGGGCGAGAGCTGTTCGTTTCTTCGCTGGACCCAAGGGCTTCTGTTGTTGCCGGAATCAATCTATCCACTCGAGGGCGCTGACGTGATACGCTTTGGAAATTCATATAAAGCAATTCTATCCGGTCTGTTTCCTCTGACAAATATCTCTCGACAAGAGTCTTGGTAAACTCTTTAACTACATTGTCGCCACTCTTGGCTCCAACTCCGTCTATCTCGGTCACCGCAACTTGTGGCAACGACAATTTGCGTGTTGCCTTTGCCATTTTTGCTCCCACCGGGATTATTGTGATTTCTGCTTTTGCGCCCAATTCTTCTCGAAGTCTGCCCAACAATGCCACCAACTGCTTGTAGATATTTACATTGTAAGCTCCACAAAGTCCATCATCGGAGCCCCAAACTACTACTGTGACATTCTTAACCTCGCGCTCCTCAACCAATGGCGACGAAAATGTAGCATCGGCCGACAATAAGTTGCCGATGATTGTCTCGACCTGACTGCGGAAAGGCACTAACTGCTTAAGCTTCTGCTCTGCCTTATGCATCTTGGCCGACGACGTCATGCGCATCACTCCGGTGATTTTTTCCGATGATGCTACCGACCCTATTCGTCCTTTTAATTCTCGTAATGTTGCCATGGTTAATTATAGCAATGTTTGTGATTAGTTATATCGGGCTGCAACTTCTTTTGCTACAGCTTTAAGTTTCTCAGTAACTTCTTCTGTTAGTTTACCCTCTGATATAGGAGTCAACACATCTTCTTGATGCTTAGCATGCAACAATTGCAATAATGATTTCTCAAATTCTGCAACCTTCTCTACCGGAATATTTCCGAGCATGCCATTTACTCCACAGAATATTACGGCAACCTGATCCTCTACTGCCCATGGTTGATACTGTGGCTGGATTAGGAGTCGTTCGTTCTTTCGTCCGCGGTCGATGACACGAGCTGTTACTGGGTCTATGTCACCGCCAAATTTTGTAAACGCCTCAAGCTCGCGGAACTGCGCTTGGTCGATTTTTAATGTACCTGCCACTTTCTTCATTGACTTAATCTGGGCATTACCACCCACACGTGATACGGATATACCAACATTAATTGCCGGACGAATACCACGGTTGAATAGTGCTGTCTCCAAATAAATCTGACCGTCGGTGATTGAAATCACGTTGGTAGGTATATATGCCGACACGTCGCCGGCTTGTGTCTCAATGATTGGAAGTGCGGTTAGAGAGCCTCCTCCTTTGACAATAGGCTTTAGCACTTCGGGAAGGTCGTTCATCATTGATGCTACCTTCTGATTGTCTATAATTTTTGCAGCGCGCTCCAATAAGCGTGAGTGCAAGTAGAAGATATCTCCGGGATAAGCTTCACGTCCTGAGGGACGCTTTAGGATTAGTGATACCTCACGATATGCAACCGCTTGCTTTGATAGGTCATCATATACGATAAGTGCATCGCGACCTGTATCTCGAATATACTCACCGATTGCTACTCCCGCGAAGGGTGAATAATAACGCATTGCTGCTGAATCTGATGCTGATGCTGATACTACTACGGTGTAGTCCATCGCTCCATGCTGGCGCAATGTCTCTACGGTCGCTGCTATCGACGATGCTTTTTGTCCGATTGCAACGTAGATACAATACACCGGCTTGCCGGCCTCGAAATTCTTGCGTTGATTGATTATTGTATCTATAGCAATGGCTGTCTTGCCTATCTGACGGTCGCCAATGATAAGCTCGCGCTGACCGCGACCGATAGGCACCATTGCATCGACCGCTTTTATACCGGTCTGCAACGGCTGATTAACCGGCTGACGGAAGATTACGCCTGGAGCTTTTCGTTCCAATGGCATCAATAAGCGTTCTCCCTCGATTGGTCCGCGACCATCTACAGGTTCGCCCAACACATTGATAACGCGACCGAACACTCCTTCTCCTACCGGAATCGACGCTATCTCTCCCGTACGGCGCACTGTCATATTCTCGGTTACTTTGTTAACATCGTTGAGCAAAACGACTCCGACATTGCTCTCTTCAAGGTTGAGCGCTACGCCTTTTACGCCATTTTCAAACTCTACGAGCTCGTTGGCACACACATTGTCAAGGCCATATACGTGAGCTACACCATCGCCTACCTCAAGCACTGTGCCTACCTCTTCAAAAGCTACTTTTGAGTTAACACTCTCGAGCTGTTGTTTTAATACTTCCGAAATCTCGCTGGGGTTAATCATTATTGTTTACTTGCTTAATAGTTTCAAACGCAATTGTTTCAATTCATTTTTGATGGAAGCGTCAAGACGCTCTGAGTCAATCTTTACCACGAAACCGCCTATCAATTCCTCGTCGACCGATACCTCATACTCTACCGATGCATCTCCTACATGGCTATTGATTAACGCTTTTAGTCGTGTCATCTCCTTCTCCGCCAACGCCGACGCTGAAGTGATTTCCACTTTATAGATATTATTTGCCTTGCGGTACAATTCAAGATATGACAATGCCACACCTTGCATTATGTCAATACGATTATTGTCAATAAGCAATTTCACAAAGTCGGCAAATGCCGTATCCTTGGCTGTTGCGCCCGATGCTGTCATCAACAACTTGGTTTTGTCTGCTGATGCTACAAACGGATTTGTAACCGCTTTGCCCAAAGCCGGCTCTGCTGCAAAACTACTGCTTATTGATTGCATCAGTGCATAGACACGTTCAGCTACCCCTTTTTCTTGGGCATACTTATACAATGCCTTGGCATATCGTCGTGGAATAAGACCGTCGTTCATATCGCTTTATCAGTTTTTCTTCTCAAGTTCGTCGAGCAAACTGTCGACAAGCTGTGTCTGCGCCTTGGTATCGCTCATCTGTTTGCGCACCACCTTCTGTGCGATGTTTAGTGCAAATGCGCTCACCTCGTCGCGAATATTCTGCTCAGCCTCTTTTCTTGCTTGGTCAATTTGCAACTTAGCTTGGTCAAGTTCCTTGGATGCGGCCTGACGTGCTTCATTGCGTGCATCTTCAATAATTTGCGTTTTCACGCGGTCTGCTTCGCGAAGTATGTCGGCTTGTTGTCGACGTGCTTCTTGCATCAACTCTTCCGCCTTCGCCTGAGCATTATCGAGATCTTGCTTTGCCTGCTGAGCATATTCCACACCCTTGTCGATTAACTCGGCGCGTTGGTCCATCATTTTGGTTATTGCCGGCCATGCATATTTACATAGTATGAAAAAGAGCACGGCAAACCTCAGAAACATCCAAAAAATCAGACCGAAGTCAGGGGTGAATAGTTCCATTGTTTTTATTTAATAATTCTTGATTAACGGTTAAATCGTGACTTTAACTGCTGTCTGCTTATTAAAGGAACAACGCGAGGATACAAACAATCACGGCAAAGAGTGCTACACCTTCTACAAGTGCCGCAATCACAATCATATTGCTTCGGATATCTCCTGCTGCCTCAGGTTGGCGGGCAATGGCTTCCATTGCTGAAGAACCGATTTTTCCGATACCGATACCTGCTGCGATTGCTGCTATACCTGCGCCTAATGCTGCGCCTAATCCCTGAAGGGCGTCTACTAATGAAATCATTGAGAACATAATGTTTATTATTAAATTATTAGTTTTGTTTATTTTTTATAATCGAGGAGAGGGTATTTATTTTCTTGCCGCTTCCGAATGTTCATGATGCGGATTTTCCTGGGCTAATGATATGAATATCGTTGATAGCATCGTAAACACATAGGCCTGTATGAAACTTACCAACACATCTATCAACAACATGAATATTGAAAACAGCGACGATACTACTGCCGTCCCGGATGCCACTCCCATTCCCATCTTTGCGAAGATAAATATCAACAACGTCAACACGATTACTATCATGTGGCCTCCCATCATATTAGCAAACAAACGAACTGTCAACGCTGCCGGTTTGGTAAACATTCCAAACACCTCTATGATTGGCATGATTGGTAGCGGGAATTTTAGCCATAGAGGTACATCGGGCCAAAATACCTCTTTCCAATAATGCTTCGTTCCGAAAAGATTCGTAGCCAAGAAGGTGCATATTGCAAGCACAAGAGTTACCGCAATATTTCCTGTCAAGTTGGCTCCACCGGGGAATATTACCATAAGCCCCATCAAGTTCATCACGAAGATGAAATAGAACACTGTCAATAAATAGGGCGCAAATTTTTTCGCCTTATCTTTCAACGTTGACTTGATGACTCCATCGTAGACAAACCATGTCAAGGCTTCTATCGCACCAAGCCATCGACGAGGTGCTTTATACCCTTTGCGCTTATAATAACGTTTAAGCGGGAACAATAATAAGCACACTACTATAACGGTTATTATCAACGCACACACATTTTTGGTTATGGATATATCAAACGGGCGAACTTCTTTCCCATCTACTATTTCTACAACCTTCCCTTTATTATCGCCTTCTGTAGCGATACGGAATGTCTTGCCATTATCTACATATTCATGACCATGCGCTACTCGCTCCGACGAGAATATGTGCAACCCATCGCTACCAAATACTATGATAGGTAGAGGTATCGACTTATGGTGATTGAATGGCACCTCCCAACCGTAGCGGTCTCCCAAGTGATCAAATATAATCTCCTTCGGATCTATTTCGCCACTCTCGTGTGCATCATCGTGCTTCGACGATGCCGATGCAGGGAAGCTCATCGACACCATGGCCGATATAAGCATTATTGCTATGAGGGTGATTCGTTTCATTGGAGTTAATATACGCAAACCGACACCAAATTGTTATCCACATCAGCTATCCCACCTTCTATATGCGTAGTCGACATTTCAGAATCGTGACGATAGATTATATCTCCTGCCACTAAAGTTGATATCAAAGATGCGTGATTATTTAGCACCGTGAATCGACCCTTTTCGCCGGGCAATGTCACCATTTCCACGTCTCCTTCGAAGAGAACTTCGGTAGCTGAGATGATTTTGAGTGTCATATCGCTGTTATTGATATTATTATATTTTATATCCTTATTCTACTTCGGAAAGTAGTTTCTTACCCTTTGCTATCGCTTCATCAATTGTTCCGACATTGAGGAATGCTTGTTCAGGATATTGATCCATTTCGCCGGAAAGTATCATCTTGAAGCCGCGGATTGTTTCACTTAATGGAACAAGCACACCGGGTAAGCCGGTAAACTGCTCTGCTACGTGGAACGGCTGTGAGAGGAAGCGCTGAGCACGACGTGCGCGTGCTACCACAAGTTTATCCTCATCTGAAAGTTCGTCCACACCAAGAATTGCTATAATATCTTGTAGCTCATTATATTTCTGCAACAATTGCTTAACTGCTTGAGCTGTGTTATAATGATCTTCTCCGATTACATTCGGGTCAAGAATACGTGAAGTTGACTCCAACGGGTCTACGGCCGGATAGATACCAAGCTCAGCAATCTTTCGCGATAGCACTGTTGTTGCATCAAGGAATGAGAATGTAGTCGCGGGAGCGGGGTCTGTCAAGTCGTCGGCAGGCACATAGATTGCCTGTACTGAAGTGATTGAACCGTTCTTTGTTGATGTAATACGTTCCTGCAACGCTCCCATTTCCGAAGCAAGTGTAGGCTGATATCCCACCGCTGAAGGCATACGTCCCAATAGTGCCGATACCTCGGAGCCTGCTTGTGTGAAACGGAATATATTGTCGATGAAGAGTAGAATTTCCTTTCCGCCTCCATCTTGATCGCGGAATTGTTCTGCAACGGTCAATCCGGAAAGTGCAACACGTAGACGTGCGCCCGGCGGCTCATTCATCTGACCAAACACCAATGTAGCTTGCGAATTGGCAACTTCGTTCATGTCTACGTCTTCGAGATTCCACTCGCCACGTTCCATGCCTTCTTTAAATTTGTCGCCATATTTCATTACACCGCTCTCAATCATCTCGCGAAGCAAGTCGTTACCTTCACGGGTACGTTCTCCTACACCGGTAAACACTGAGAATCCGTTGTGTCCTTTTGCAATGTTATTGATAAGCTCCATAATAAGCACGGTCTTACCTACACCGGCGCCACCGAACAAACCGATTTTACCTCCCTTGCTATACGGTTCGAGCAAGTCTATCACCTTGATTCCGGTATATAGAATCTCTGTGCCGATGGTAAGGTCCTCAAATTTAGGAGCCGGTTGATGAATTGGGCGGAGCTTCTCGCGGTCGAGTTCCGGAAGGTGGTCAATAGCTTCCCCGATTACATTGAGCAAGCGGCCCTTCACCTGCCCTCCGGTAGGTACTGCAATGGGGCGTTCAAGGTTTTCTA
Organism: Muribaculaceae bacterium; assembly: GCA_017536215.1. Taxonomy (GTDB): domain Bacteria; phylum Bacteroidota; class Bacteroidia; order Bacteroidales; family Muribaculaceae; genus JAGBWK01. The sequence goes on from JAFXHY010000186.1 coordinate 20,778, forward strand.
CACGCATACCTCGTTGCAATCCGTCGGTACTTTCCATTGCAACACAGCGTACGGTGTCTTCTCCTATGTGCTGCTCTACTTCGAGGATAAGCATTGAGCCGTCAGCACGGTCGATTTTCAATGCAGTGTAAATCGGAGGTAGCGCATTTTTGTCGCCTTCAAAGCTGACGTCAACTACCGGTCCGATTACTTGGGCTATTTTTCCGTATGTTTCGCTCATAACCGCTGATTATTTTGCTGTTTTCTGTATTTCTATAAGGTTGTTATTATTCTATCACGGGGCATACCGGACCATGAAGACCGTATACGATTACCAATACCATCAACACCAAGTTGAACAAGTTGATGGGGAGGAGATATTTCCACTCAAGCGCCAATAGTTGGTCGATACGCAAGCGGGGGAATGTCCATTTGAACCATATGATTACAAACGAAAGTACTACCGCTTTTCCGATAAACCAAATGGGGGTAGGAATGTAGTTCATCACATCGTTGAATCCTTCCCATCCTGGGATATGCAATGGCATCCAGCCTCCGAAGAAGAGTAATGTTGCGACACCGGCTACAATGAAGAGGTTGAGGTACTCTGCCAAGTAGAAGAAACCGAAGTGAATACCTGAATATTCTGTGTGATAACCTGCGGTCAACTCCGATTCTGCTTCAGGAAGGTCAAACGGACCGCGGTTGGTTTCTGCCGTACCGGCTATCATATAGATGATGAATGCTATAATTGCGGGGATGTGTCCTGAGAAGATGAACCAACATTCGCTCTGTGCTTCTACTATACCGGTCACCGACATTGTGCCGGCAAATGCCACCATCGTGATTACCGACAAGCCGATTGACAACTCGTAGCTCACCATTTGAGCACCCGAACGCAACGCTCCGATTAGCGTAAATTTATTATTTGATGACCATCCTGCGAGCAATATACCTAAAACACCTATCGACGACACCGCTATCAAGAAGAAGATACCGATATTGAAATCTATGATTTGCAACCCTTTACCCCATGGCAACACTGCAAATGCAAGCATTGATGCAGCAATAACCAAATAGGGTGCCAACGCAAATAGGAGTTTGTCGGTGTGCTTGAGGCTGATAAGCTCCTTGATAAGGATTTTGAACATATCGGCGAAGCTCTGCAACAATCCGAAGGGACCTACTCGGTTCGGACCGAGACGACATTGGAATGCCGCACACACTTTACGTTCGAAATAGATGTAGAATAGTGCCAAAAGTGCATAAGCCAACAATAGGCCTAAACCGATAAGGACACACTCTGTAACCACTACCAACCAATCTGCCATAAACGACGATAGTAGGTCGTGAATCCATCCTGTTACATTTGAAAAGTCAAACATGAAGATTTTATCTTTATTGGATATTTACTATTTTTCAGTTGTTTCTCTTTGTTTATCGGTCCATATCGGGAACGATGTAGTCTAACGAACCGCCGATTGTGATAAGGTCGGCAATCTTATTACCTGATGTAATATGATCGACTACTGCTGCCAAAGGCAAGCATGGAGGTGCTATCTTCAAGCGATAAGGCTTGGTCGAACCATCACTTTCAAGATAAACGGCAAACACTCCGCGACATCCTTCCACCATTTGGAACCACTTTCCTACTGGCAATTTAAGCACCTTGGGCACTTTTGCGCAAATATCTCCGGCGGGGATATTGTCAATAAGCTGCTCAATGATGCGGGCTGACTCTTCGATTTCTTTCATGCGGCATTTGAAACGTGCCATTGAGTCTCCCTCTTCCATAACAACCTGCTCAAAATCAAGCTCTGAGTAGATGCTATATGGATGTGTCTTACGCCCGTCGCATGCCCAACCCGATGCACGGCCTGAAGGACCGGTAACACTATAGTCAATTGCATCTGCTTTGCTAAGCACGCCAACACCTTCCATACGATTCTTGGTGATGACGTTGCCGGTGAATATCTTATTGTATTCTTTAATGTTTTTGGGAAGAACTGCCAACAATGCTTTGACATCGGCAACAAAATTCTCATCAAGGTCGGCCATAACACCGCCGATTACATCATAGTTGAATGTCATGCGGGCTCCGCAAGTCTTATCCATGATGTCGAGGATTTGCTCACGCACGCGAAGCGCGTAGAAGAGCATTGTTGTTGCTCCGAGGTCCATACAGAATGTTCCGATGAAGAGACAGTGTGATGCGATACGCGAAAGCTCATCCATAATAACACGGATTACCTGTGCGCGACGTGGCACTTCTATACCGGCTGCCTTTTCTATACATAGGCAAAGTCCGTGGTGATAGTTGTGCGCTGCGAAATAGTCAAGACGGTCCATGAAATGGAGTGTCTGAGGATATGTCAAATCTTCGCATAGCTTTTCAACACCGCGGTGGATATATCCCATATAAACGTCGATTTTCTTAATAGTTTCGCCATCTACTGCTGTACGGAAACGCAACACTCCGTGAGTCGCGGGGTGCTGCGGACCTATGTTGACTACGAAATCATCTTTTTCGAAAATCAAGCGATGCTTTTTCTCGATTTTGCCTTCGGCATTTTCGAGATACATATCTGTACCGTCGCTCTGACGTTCATTTTCAATCGAAACGGGGTTAAGGTCGGGATTTGTATCATAGTCTTTACGCAAGGGATAGCCCACCCAGTCAATATTGAGGAATAGACGGCGCATATCCTTGTTCCCTATAAATACAATACCGAAGAAGTCGTAAACTTCACGCTCGAAGATTTCTGCTATTGTCCACACTTCCGAAACCGAGTGAAGCATGGGGTTTTCGCGGTCGGTTGTTGAAACCTTGATTGCCAACGTGTTGGCATGTGTTGATGATGCAAGGTAATAAATACAACCTAAAGAATCTTTCCAATCCATGCCGACGATAGTCACAAGGAAGTCAAACGCCAAGTCGGCGTCGTCGCGAAGAGTGCGAGCGAGACTTTGCAACTGCGCATCGGGAATGGTAATCTGCAATGTGTCGGCCTGCTCAAATGTAGCGGCAGGGAACAACTTTGAGATTTTTTCCTGTATAGTGGCCATATTGTTGGTTGTTTCTGTTACAATAATGATGGTTTAATAATTGGGTGCCATTATCCTATTAATCCATAGGGTGGTCTTCAAAAAATTTCTGATTGCGCTCTTGACGGTTTACTCCTCCGAAGAATTTTTCAACCTTTATCTTGCGCGACAACTGCATGATACCATAAATCATCGCTTCGGGACGCGGAGGACAGCCGGGAACAAATACGTCAACCGGCACTATATCGCCGATACCCTTTGCAACATGATATGATTTACGGAATGGACCACCTGAAATAGCACAACCACCGCATGCAATCACATATTTGGGTTCTGCAAGCTGGTCGTAAAGACGGCGGAATACAGGCACCATACGATTCACTATCGTTCCTGCCACCATCATAAAGTCGGCCTGACGGGGCGAAGCGCGGGCTACTTCCCAGCCAAAACGAGCCATATCAAATCGAGCCGCACCGAGCGACACGAATTCAATACCGCAACAACTGGTAGCGAAAGTAAGTGGCCAGATCGAGTTAGACCGCCCCCAGTTGATAAGTTTGTCAAACGTGCCAACTATCACGTTGGTCCCGTTTTCCTGAAGCTCCTGTACGAGCTTCTCGATATATTCATTATCTTTCCACGCCTCGTAGGGCATGCTTTTGGTCGTCACTTCCATGTTAAAGCTCCTTTCCGCCGAGCATAAGCGAGGCCCAATATGAGAAAACCTAAGAAGACGGCGATGCTAATCAATCCTGCTGAACCAAGGTCGCGAACTTGCACTGCCCATGGGAACAAGAAGATTGTTTCGACGTCAAACATTAAAAACAGAATAGCATAAAGGTAGTAGCCTACTGAAAAACGTGTCATTGAATTGCCGCGAGTTGGTATACCGCACTCATAAGCTTCCCCTTTTTGAGGATTAAATGAGCGAGGGCTTATCAACTTGGCAATAATCATCGCAAGCGCTACCAATGCGATACCGGTCAGCAACGCCGTTAAGGCGAGTATGCTGCTGTTTATAGCTCCGAATATTGCTAATGATACCATATATATGAATTGATAATTTTTTTGCTATTTTGTAAATTCTGCAACAAACTCCCCTCGGTCGCCCCATTCAAAAAAAATTGCACGCAATGCAGCTAAATGCATCGCAATCAATCATTTGACGATAGAATTAAGGCTAATTCAGGTCGTTTGCCCCTTTTTTCCAACTGCAAAGTTAAAAAAATTTTATTTAAAATAAAATATGCCAAGCGTTTTATCTGCAATTTTTACACTTGCAAAATATTCCTTTCAACATCTATATTCTCTTATAAATCTACCTCCTCTCCAATGTTCCGGCAATTCATTGGTATTTATTGGAATTTATGTCATTATACGGTTCGTAATATTTATCATGAAACATCTCCTCAATCCACGGCTCCGGTATATAACTACGAAATTCTAAATTAAGATTATCTCGTTCCATTTTATCCGTAATTGCCAACATTATAGTAAATATTTTATCAAATTGAGGATGAAATGGGTCTTCAAATGAAGCTTCATAACTTGACACATCAACATCTTCTTCTATCCTATTCCCCTCAAAATTCATCTTTATATACCATTTTGACTCAATGCTTGATATGTAGTCATTTTTATTAACATATTGTTTTTTAATAACTGATTTATTCTCTGAATAAATACTGTAAAGCAATGATTTAATATAACCCCGAACAGTATTAGTTAATGTTACTTGTATAAACTGATTATTCTGCACTTGCCCTCTGAATAAAGCAATAGTATCATTCATTAATATTTTACAATTAGTAATACCAAATCCTTCTATAGAATAAGAACTTTCCATTCGACAATTAAAGCCGGTGCTATCATAATCGATAATATCAACCGTGGTTTTGTTATCTACTAACGTTTTATCATTGCAACAAGCAATAAAAAAAGATAAACAAACATAAAGATACGCAAATCTATATTTCATTATAAAATTCCACATATTACTTTATCTTTAATATTCTCATTATTAACGAAGTCATAATCTTATTTAGCCCTAATTCTTTAGATATTAAGCTCTCTAATTTGTTCAATACAACCTGTTTATATCTATCAGTAGTTTTATCCCATAATGCTTACAAAAAGCACCATTTAATCAGTATAATCAGCCGTCTATCAAGGGATTTGCGGTGCATGAGCAACGCCTCTTTCGCCGAGCTCTTCCGTCGACGTAAATACGCGTACATTATCGTAAAGCCCGGCATCAATGAGCGCTTGAAGCATTCGTGGCCCACATTCGGTCATTATCGAACTGATTCCTCGTTTATATAATTCTTGCATTATCCCCTCCAATGATTGCTCACAGTCAACTTTGATATTTTCAACTCCGGGCAGTTGCAACTGTCGCGATGATACTATTACAATATGTCGTTGCCGACCCTCAAATACCGGCAATTGCTCCGCCACCGTTTCATCTATCAATCCGCGACGGTCTATAATTACAATCTTGGGATTAGGTCCATCCCAATGGCGCACATCAAGACGCGATTTGTCGGCTAATAAAGTTGATGCGGTTGTCAACAAGGCATCGTGCAATGCGCGCTGGCGATGCATAAGGGTGGCATCAAGTGGCGTGGAAAACTGAAATGCCGGCTCAGTGTCGCTTCGGATTGCGTCCATATACCCGTCGGCACTTTGAGCCCATTTAAGCGTTATATATGGTCGTCCTGCGCGATGAGCCCCAAAGAAATGTGGATTGAGTTCCAAAGCCTCTTCTTCCAATACTCCCTCAACCACCTCTACTCCGGCGTCGCGAAGCATCTTAACGCCTCGACCTCTGACCTTCTCGAATGGATCGCCACATGCAATAACTACATGCGGAATCTTATTGTCGATAATCAACTTGGCGCAAGGTGGCGTCTTCCCGTAATGCGAACATGGCTCAAGGGTCACATAGATAGTAGCCTCGGTGAGCAAATGTTTATCTGCCGGAGCCACCGAATTGACTGCATTAACCTCAGCATGGGGCTGACCGCAGCAACGATGATACCCCTCCCCTATTATCCTTCCGGCAGCTACTATTACTGCCCCGACGTTGGGGTTGGGGTGAGTGTCGACCATTGACGATTTTGCCAATTGTATTGCCCGACGCATATATTTTACATCATACTCCATAGGTAAGTATTGTATTTCAATGTGTTAAAGATATGTTGGTTGCCACTCCACCCCATATCGGTCGTAGGGTGCTACTGCTATGCGATAACCCTCACGATATTCCGCCGGAAGGGTGTAAGTCGTGGCATATGTTACCGCAATGATATATTCTGAATTAATTCCATCACTATCGCTCGACATTGCGTCAGCCTCACTGACTCCTTCGGGAATTGCATATACCACATATCTGGCATCATCGGCAGCGTCCCACTTCAATTCCCCACCTTCGCTCATTGCCAATCCTTCCACTTTCAACGGTTCTGCACCATCCTTCCATTTCATTGGTGGTACAAGGGCTATATTCCTGAACAACTCTCTACGCAATTCATCTCCAAATCCCAACGCTTCGGCTCCGGCAATGAAGCGTGCCGAATAAAACACCGAGCCGGGCGCATAGTTAAACGATGACTCCCGATTCAGCGCCACCTGTCGGAAGGTTTCCTCCCATTGCTCCGACGTATTACTATCCTTAAACGACGTTATTGTTTGACTCGGATAACAATGACGCCCATACATCTCGGCAACATCGTTCCACCACCGCGAAAGCCCGCCATAGGGATGACGCGGATTGTCGGTAGGCCAATATA
>JAFXHY010000187.1 GCA_017536215.1 Muribaculaceae bacterium
ACGGCGAATCATGCGGTGGATCCGTGGGAGCGGGCAAATGGCGCGTGCTATGCAAAACCGGTGAAAATCGGCAATAACGTATGGGTCGGCGCGGGAGTACACATCAATCCGGGAGTGACCATCGGGGATAATTCGAAGGCTGGAAAGCCTTCGCTCCATAGGCTGACGCGGAGGAACTATGTGATGGTGAGGGCCGGCGTAGTTTGGGAGTAGACGGATGATTGGTTGAATAAAAGTGGGCGGTGGCTGAAAATTTTTGGAGTTGCGGTAAGAGTTGATTAAATTTGTGAGAATTAGAGTAGTGGCGAAGTATAATGCCTTAATCTAAAAATGGGAGTAGAACAGCCACAATAAAAAAGGAAGATTAACTGCATAGAGTATATATTTATGGAAAGGAGCGAGGATAAACAATATAAACGCTTGGAGCGAGTGGTTTATGTATTGCTGTGGGTAATCATAGCCATGATACCGGTGGTGGGTCAGTTGTATGAATATTTGAACGGGTCGGATGTTACGTTTGAATTTAATAAGGTGGTAAAGCTATGGGGGTTTATTTTGCCATTTTTTATATTGTTTTGGCTTCATGACCTATTCCTTATAAGGTTGTTGTTGCATCGAGGCGCAAAGACAAAGGTGATATATGTAGCGGTGACAGTGGCGATGATAATAGGTATGATATCATTTATCTCAGCGCCCACAAAAAAGTATAGGCATGAGCGGAAGCCGGAAGCGCAAGAGCAGGTGTCGAATAAAGTAGAAGCAAAGATTGATAGCGTAGTGGTAGCATCGTCGGGTCAGAACGCAGAACAGGGGGTAAATACAAAAAAAACTCATCGTAGAGGTGGACCTCGCGGAATTAAGACTATGATTATACTGACGAATACGATATTTGCGCTGTTTGCGGTGAGCCTTAATATAGCGGTTAAGTTGTATTTTAGATCAATGAGCAGTCGCCGAAGAATTGCGAGATTGGAGGCGGAGAACACGTCGACGCGATTGCAATTTTTGAAATATCAGATAAACCCCCATTTTTTTATGAATACGTTGAATAATATTCATGCGTTGATAGATATAGATTCGGCTAAGGCACAAAATGTGGTTGTAGAATTGTCGAAGATGATGCGTTACGTGCTTTATGAGATAGATAAGGATAATGTGACGCTACGGCAAGAAGTGGATTTTCTCAACAATTATATCAAGTTGATGAGGATACGCTTGAAAGATAATGTGGAGATTACTGTTGATATATCGGAAGGGAATTCGGATATAAAGTTGCCGCCGTTGTTGTTTATCCCGTTTGTAGAGAATATCTTTAAGCATGGAATCAGTTATCGCGAACTATCAAAAGTGGAGATATCATTACATTTGGTAGGGGATAAGTTGGTGTTCCACTCCAAAAATAGCAATTATGCGAATTGCCGAAATGATAGTCATCATGGGATAGGGTTGGAGAATTTGCGACGCAGATTGGATTTACTTTATGGGAATGAATATCAGTTGACAATAAGAGAAGATTCTGCAATATATGAAGTAGAGCTGATACTGCCGGTGTCGGACGAAGTAAATAAAGAATAGGGAATAAGAATCAATAGGAATGGATACGTTGAAATGTATAGCTGTAGATGATGAGCCGTTGGCATTAATGCAGTTGAGTAAATATATAGAACGGACCCCCGGCATGGAGTTGGTGTCGTCGTGCTACGACGCCCGCGAGTGTATAGCAGAATTGGATAGGAGAGATGATGTAGACTTGATATTTTTGGATATCAATATGCCGGATATGTCGGGATTGGAGCTTGCGCGAAAGTTGTCGCCGGGTCGTCCGATGGTGATTTTTACGACGGCGTATTCGGAATATGCAATAGAGGGGTTTAAGGTAGAGGCAGTAGATTATTTGATGAAGCCGTTTGGATATGAAGAGTTCACGGAGTCGATAGAACGAGCACGTCGTCGACATCGATTGCAAAATGAAATGTCGGAGGTCGAGGACACAATTTATGTAAAGGACTCTGGAGTGATGCGACGAATATTGTTGAGCGATATTATCATGATAAAGGGATTGGCGGAGTATGTTCAAATCTATATAAGGACAGCCCCCCATCCAATCACGACGTTAATGAGTCTGCGTTCGCTTGAGGAGCGATTGCCGTCGGAGCGCTTTATGCGAATCCATAGGTCGTATATCGTTAACTTGGATGCGGTGGAAGGAGTAGAGCACAATAAGGTGAATATCGGCGGAGAGATGTTGCCAATAAGTGAAAGTTACCGCGCGAAATTTCGGGATTATGTGTCGGGAAAGATGATATAGGAGGAAATAAAAAAGCTACGCATCAGCGTAGCTTTTTGTGACTCCTACAGGATTCAAACCTGTAACCTTCTGATCCGTAGTCAGATGCTCTATTCAGTTGAGCTAAGGAGCCATAGCAAATTGGCTTTGCGGTTGCAAAGATACAATCTTTTTCTTGATTGCACAATAAAAAAGGCAAAAATTTTTATAAAAAATGGTATCAGGGGCACTGAGATGGGGATAAAGGGGTGAAAATGTTGAAGTTATAATAATCTGCAAAATCGAAACGAGAATGTGGTAGAGAAAGGGAGAAGTGGAATGTGGGGGATTTGGATGAAATGATATTGGTAAATGAAAATAAATGATTATATTTGAAAAGTTGAAAAATGAGAGTCGAAGGTTGACCTCTGAAGACTTATACAAGTTTAAAAAAAACACTGAAGAAATAGATATGAAACGTAGGATTTTGATTGCGACAATATCGGCAATGTCGATAGTAGGGATGTCGGCAGAACATTTAGTGATATTGCATACTAATGATACGCACTCACAAATAGATAGGACAGAGGATGATTTAGGAGGAGTGATGCGGCGTAAGGTTGCGATAGATAGTGTCAGAAGCGCAGAAAAAAATGTTTTGCTTGTAGATGCCGGTGACATGGTGCAGGGAACACTTTATTTCAATCTCTATCGCGGAGAAGTGGAGCATAAGGTGGTGAATGCATTGAAATATGACGTAGCTACGTTGGGCAATCATGAGTTTGATAATGGTATGACGGAGTTGGCGGGATTGTTGCGCAATGATGATGCGACGTGGATATCTACCAATTATAAAGTTGAAAATACTCCATTGTCGGGATTGGTAGTGCCGTATGTTGTGAAAGAGTATGGTGGGAAGAAGATAGGAATCATGGGGCTTAATTTAGAGCCTAAGGGGATGATTTCATCGCGCAATGTGAAGGGGTTGGAGTTTCTTGATGTGTATGAGGCGGCGGAGCATACTGCGTGGTCACTTCGCCATAATGAAGGGGCAGATTATGTTGTAGCATTGACACATTTGGGATATTCGGATAAGGAGCGTGCAAATGATTCAATCTTGGCGACAGTGTCGAAAGATATAGATATTATCATAGGTGGACATAGCCATACGCCCCTTAATCCGGCAGATGCAAAATCGTCACCAACGGTAATAAAGAATGCAGAGGGGGAAGATGTCGTTGTAGCGCAACTCGGTTCGATGGGAACGACATTGGGTAAGATAGATATAGATTTGAATAATGGAGAAATAACGTCGTCGGTGATACCCTTGGATAGCCGTTTTGACGGCAAAATCGATGAGAAATTGCAAAAAATGTTAGCTCCGTATCGTAGCAAGGTTGATTCGTTGATGTCGATAAAGTTGGCAAAGTCGTCGGCCCCGCTTGATAAGCAATCAATAATAAATATATTTTCGGATTTGATGCTGAAATATGGTTCAACGCTTGCCGGGGAGAAAGTGGATATTGCAATTTTGAATAATGGGGGAATCAGGAATACGTTGCCATCGGGGGATATATCGGAAGGACATGTCATTATGGTGTTGCCCTTTGAGAATAAAATAGAGGTGTTGCGACTAAAGGGAGAAGCCCTTGCGCGAGTGCTTTCACAGATGGGAAAAGGGAGAATAAATGGAATTAGCGGAAATGCCGATGTGACATATGATGCAACCTCCGGGGAGTGTAGTAGGATAGTAATCAATGGAAAGGCAATAGAGACGGAACGTTACTATAATGTAGTTACTATTGATTATTTGGCCGATGGAGGGGATTATCTATCGGCTATGACCGAGGGGGAAGTAATCGCAGTGAGCGAAAATGTTTTGTCGCGAGATATAATGAATGCGCTGAAGAAGAATAAAAAGAAGTTGCAACCGGACACCACCGAGCGATTACACTATTGACATACAAAATTTATAATAGCAGAAAAGAGGGCATATTTGCCCTCTTTTTGTATTGGTCGAATTTCGGAGAATAAGAGTTGAAAAATTAGTTGTCGAGCTTGAATGTCACAAAAACAGGGTAGTGATCGGAGCATTTAATGTTGCCTCTTCGATATCTGATAGGGACAAGATTTTTGCCTTGATAGAGAGTGTGGTCGATGTTGAAGAAGAAGCGGTCGCGGTGGTATGTGATAATAGGTCCGGTGGCGATTTCACTGTAGACCGATTTCATTTTGTCACCGGAGATAGTGCGAATGGGGTAGCAATTAGAGATGTCGTTGAAGTCGCCTGATAAGATGACGTTATTATAGTTGAGGGAGTCGAGTTGGTGACGAAGTAATTGAGCTTGTTTAGCACGTAATCGGAAGGCGTTGACAAGTTTTCGGAGAATAATTTTTCCGGCGTCGGTCATGTTGGTAGAGACGTCACCATCGGTTATTTTATGAAATAACACTTTGTCGCTGTCGTCGAGCCCGAACGATTGTAAATGAACACTGACAACGAGAATAGTGTCGTTACCGATGTAAACTTCAGCAGCTTGCCAACCGGAGTGGGGGGACGGGGGCTGTTGTAGTGAGATTTCTTTCATTGGGTGTTTTGAAAGAATAGAAACTAATTTTTCGTCCTCGGAAGCGAAGTAAGGGTATATATTGTTTATCGAATCGATTTGTTGGTCGGTCAAGAAGCGAAGAGGCAAGTCGAAAAGTTGTCCTACTTCTTGAAGACAAATGATGTCGGCTTTAGACTTGATGATGGCAGTAGCCGATCGGTTTGTGCTATCGGGGTAAATTTCTTCGTTGTCGACAAAACCGTAGGTGTTAAAGCTCATAAATCGAATAAGCTTGTCGTTGCTGCTAAAGCCCGGTGTAGAAGCGAGCGGGTGGACCGGGAACCAATTGGCGATAGCCGAGATAGAACAGATGAGTGCTACCCACTGCACGATTGCGACCCACTTATTGATGAAAAGGTTTATGAGACCGAAAATAACGTTTAAAATTATAAGGCCGGGAAACGCCATAGCCAGCAAAGAAGGCAATGGGAAATTTTCGGGATTGAAAAGACCGCTATTGGCAGAAATTATTGTCATCAAAGCAGTGACAATGGTAATGACGAGCCAAGTCCATTTTATTCCTTTAGAAATGGGAGCGAAAAATCGACGGGAGGTCTTAGTTGAGTTGCTGTTATCTGTCATGCGAAATATGGTTATTTAACTCGTCGGCTGATGTCGAAAAGTTGCTTACGTTCGTCGGCTGATAGGGAAGTGTAGCCCGAATGTTTGATTTTGTCGAGAATAGCGTCGAGATTGCGTCGGTCGTCGGCATGAGAATCCGGCGTTGATGTGTCGGACGCTTTGCTTTTAAATTTAAATTTTGGTTTGCTTCGTAGATTATTTTTGCGAATGAAGCAACGTTTTATAAAAGAGGAAATGTAGTCGAAAAGATTGTTGAGAGGACGAGTGATGTCGATACGATTTTTGAGGAGTAGAGCGAATATAATACCCATGGTCATACCCCCGAAATGGGTGATGTGAGCGGCAGCATTGTCGCCGACGAGTCCGAGAGCGAAAAAGAGGAATGCAGCAATGGCAACCCATTTAATCTGTATACTGCCGATTAGGAAAAGCGAGATGCGAAAATCGGGCATCAGTACAGCCGTCGCAATAACAATGGCAATTACAGCAGAAGAAGCACCCAATAACCACC
>JAFXHY010000188.1 GCA_017536215.1 Muribaculaceae bacterium
GCACCATTGTAGCGGTGATGGTCGACAGGTATCCCTCCCTTTACCATTACCGTTATATATAAAGCTATTACAATTGTGCCTTTGTCGGCTTTTTGCGCGTTGCCATATGGCTACACACAGGTGCAAAAGTAACTATTTTATCGCTGATATCCAAAAACTCAGCCATTTTTTTATGCTTTGCAACATATTTCTATGCCGTAGGCAAACTTCTGAGATTACACCCTTTTCGCTCATTTTGTTATCAATAAATATTGACCATAATCCGGCTCCCATAATTCTAATTGCCAACATATTTCTATTTATACAAAAAAGCAAAGCTGCGCAACAACGCAACTTTGACAAATATTACAATTAATTCTTCAATTTGTTCACAATGTACGGGGGTGGGGAGCGCAATTTCTCCTTGCCCCCTTCTTGCTTAAATATTAGAATATTGAGCCAAGATTGAAGTTTGCAAATTCAAGGTCGCTCTTCGCGCGCTCTATTACGCTCTTGTCGAGTTTTGCAGCCTGACGCAAATTTGTTGTTATCATTTGGTCATTATTGGTGCGTGCACCCAAGATTGCAAGAAGATAATATGTATTAGCATCAGGATTGGTGATTCCTGCAAGTGTTGATTTTGCTTTGCTGTAATCTTTGGTGAGAATTTGAGCAAGGGCGGCATTGTTTGATTTGGTATTGCCAAATGCTTTCACAGCCGCAGAGTTGTCACCGGTCATGATATAATATGTACCGAGTGCATCGCCAAGTTCTTCCAAACCTGCTGCGTTACCGAATTTCTGATTAGCCTGACGGAAATCCTTATTCACAAGTGCAACAAGGCCAAGGTTCATTTGGGGTTCGGTGGCCGACGGGTTAAGACGTGAAGCCGCAGCAAAACTTGCTTTTGCGGCGTTGTAATCTCCTACCGCATATTGCATAACTCCCAAGTCATTGAATGTGCGATAATCGTTAGGATATACAGTGGTAGCAGTTTTATAAATATCAAGCTTTTCTGCCTCATTTTCGGTCAAAGTTGCAGCATAAAGGATTTCATCAACTGAGAGTGATTTGGGATTTGATTTGTAAATCTGTTGTATTTCCTCATCGCTCTTACCGATGATATTAATCGATGCTGTGATACGTGATTTACGCAACTGCGGAAGAATTTGGTCTGCAAGTTGATCGAAAATTGATGAAAGATTACGGATTTGTTGCTCGCGTTCTTCGGGGTCTTTGAAGCGTGATAGAACATTGAGGATAAGTTCCTTATCTGCGATATCCGATGATGCAACGAGTTGTTGGAATCCTTCCCAATCCTCAGCTGTGAATTGAGCGGTAAGTTCGCCAAATTCTGTCACATTGTCCTTTGCCAATTGCTTGCGGAGATAGTCGGTAGTAGCTTTCTCACGATTTTCTGCCAATCGTGTATTCAAGTCTACTGCACCTTCAGGTGAAGCGTATGAAGAAATATTAATTTCTTCAATCTGACGATCTTCAGCAGCATTTGCCGAGAGAATTTCTTGATTGAGAGCCTTCACTCCATCTGAATCCAATTCGCTTTGACGGAGATTTGACTGATTGATAAGGAAGCGAATATCGGCTGCATATTTCTCATTGATGATACGTTGGAACGCATCGGGGGCGATAGCGGCATCTACAGTCGATGCATCAGCGAGTGCTGCTGTCGCAATCACTCCATTTGCCACCTTCACGCGAGGCAACACATATTGCTTATTCCCTTGGGTGACATTAAATGCCAATTCCAACTCGCTTACTTTCATATCAGGCTGATAGTTAAACACTACCGGGATTGTCACAGTTCCTCCCTGTTCATATGATATTACAGGATTATTCCCTCTTACCTTTTCCCCTTGGAATCTATATGATTGAGATGCCACTTCTTCGCCATTGAATGTCAAGTAAGGAGTTACTGTTACTTCTGCATTCTTAACGAAAAATTTAGCCGGGATATGACCGGTAATAGTAGCTGGAACACGCTGTCCAACCACCTCCAACGGCTCCGGATTCACATCGAAATAATCAGCACTAAACTGATTGAGTTTTTTTGAGCAACCGGTTAGCACTACGCCACCGGCAACTGAAAGCATAATAATGGATTTAATTTTCATATTTTTAGTTATTGAGTTAGTCTTTTATCGTTTCTTTAGGATTTTTCCGGAGCGTTTTATTAGATTTTATCATTCTAAATACCCCACGAATTAACCTCCTTAACTATGAAGCAAATATACATATTTATATCCAACTGAACAACTATTAAAGAATTTTTAGCATAACAGAAGAGAGCTTCCTTTTCACGGAAACTCTCTTCTACTCTAAAATATTTCAAGATTGGTATAAAGGAGGAATTATTCCTCCAATATTGTCATGTATTCGACTCCCGTCGCACACAATCTTCTACCTTAAATCATGAGGTCATACCATTTTTGACCAATTATTGATAGCCGACTCACGTCGCCTTCTTTTCCTCAATCTATCTCACGACATTTACGACTGAGTTTTGTAAAACCTTGATTATACATTACAACTTTAACCTGATTTGTTAACTCGAACACATTCGATAGTTTCACTGACACCATCGAATTGTTATGATTATTGTTTGCGGATTATCTTTTTTTACAAATTTATAAGCAAATCGATTTGTTAAATATCAATTTTGCGCCATTTTTTGTAAATTCATTACAAATTATTATGTCATATCCCATATAATGTAAAATTGTATCATTTTTTGAAACATTTTTTATATTTATTTTTATGCTTTAAAAAATCCTTATTTTTCATTATATTTGCTCATCTATAATTTACGCATCCTTAAACCTCTTACATGATGAAACGCCTGATTTCCGTTAGTTGTGCATTAGTTATTGCTGCAACTTATGCAATTGCTGTAAAACCCAATATTGAACGCATCGATCCTCCGCATTGGTGGGTGGGCATGCATTGCGACACTCTTCAATTGCTTGTTAGCGGGCAAGGAATCGCCTCTGCAAATGCTTCTATCGATTATCCCGGTGTAGCTATAATTGACCAACCTACTCTGGAAAGCAAGAATTACAAATTAATTTATCTCACCATCAACGACAACACCGCTCCCGGAGCGGTGCCAATCTCATTCTCCGATGGCAAAAATACTACCGCCATTGAATATTCGCTAAATGCTCGCTCAATGAAGCCCGAAGACCATCAAGGCTTTTCTGCTGCCGACGTACTTTACTTGGTAATGCCCGACCGATTTGCAAAAGGTAATGGGAATTCAACTACCGAAGGCCTCGAATTTCCTATCGATGCCAATCGTGCTCGTCACGGTCGACATGGAGGTAATATTGCCGGACTACGCGACCATTTAGGTTATATCGATTCGCTTGGCGCTACTGCTATTTGGGTTAACCCTGTCCTGGAAAACGATATGCCCGGTGGCTCTTATCATGGATATGCCACTACCGATTACTACAATATCGACCGTCGATTTGGCACCAACAAAGAATACATCGACCTCATTGCCGACGCCCACGCTCGCGGATTGAAAGTGGTAATGGACATGATTTTCAACCATTGTGGGTCTAACCACCCTTGGCAAAAAGACATGCCCGCGAGTGATTGGTTCAACTACCCGGGCAACTACACGCAAACCAACTTCCGCACTAACACCGTAGCCGACCCCTACGCCTCCGACTACGACCGAGACCTGACCGTCAATGGTTGGTTTGTACGTTCTATGCCCGACTTCAACCAACGAAATCCTCACGTTTGGAAATATTTGGCTCAAAACTCTATATGGTGGATTGAAGAATCCTGCATTGACGGAATTCGCATGGACACCCACCCCTATGCCGACATGATGGCCATGGCAAAATGGTGCAAAGCGGTCATCGACGAATATCCCAACATGAATATTGTCGGCGAATGTTGGACTGCAGGTATCGGGGGCCCGGCTTTTTGGCAAAAAGGCTCTAAAGTCAATATTCTCGGCGACCCGCAACTCCCAACTGTAATGGACTTCCCGCTGATGTTTGCATGTCAAGATGCTTTCGACAGCGATGGCGGGCTCAATAAG
The DNA here is from genome assembly GCA_017536215.1 of Muribaculaceae bacterium. Classification (GTDB taxonomy): domain Bacteria; phylum Bacteroidota; class Bacteroidia; order Bacteroidales; family Muribaculaceae; genus JAGBWK01. The sequence goes on from JAFXHY010000188.1 coordinate 4,055, forward strand.
CTCTGGGAACTTCTAAGCACCGACTTTTTATATGCCAACCCTTCTAATATTCTCACATTCTTAGACAATCACGACACCGCGCGTTGGCTTCTCGAACAGCCTACCGACTTGGCGAAATGGAAACAAGCCCAAACTTTTTTATTAACCACTCGCGGCATTCCGCAAATCTACTACGGAACTGAGATTTTAATGAGCGGGGACACCAAAAATGGCGATTCAAATGTGCGTCGCGACTTCCCCGGTGGATTTCCCGGTGATTCCGTTAATGCTTTCTCCCGAGAAGGTAGAACTCCGATGCAAAACGAAGCTTGGGATTTCCTTGCAAAACTTCTTAATTGGAGAAAATCATGCGATGCGGTAAAAAGTGGAACTCTTAAACACTTTGTTCCTCAGGACGGCATATATGTCTATCAAAGGAAAGCTGACAATGGAAATGATGTCGTTATATTACTCAACGGAAACGACCGCGAAGCTTCTATGCTATCTAAACAGACCGCCGAAGTTCTACCCATTGGCTCTTCTCGTCGCGACTTAATCTCAAGTAATATAATTTCAATCGGAGATACCATCTCTATGTCTCCCCGACAGATACTTATCCTCGAATAAACCCCTCCGACAAAACATTTATTAAATAAATACCGGTTCTTGATTGGAAAGCGATTTCGTCTATACTATCGTCAAGAGCCGGCACTTATTTTATCCCCACCTCTTTTAAAGTCCACTAAACATAGAAAGGGGCCGCCTCACGGAAGCCCCAATGCTATAAACCAATCATTATCACATTTCTTGCAATGGAAAAAGTAATTCTGCTATGTACTAATAAAACGACCGCATGAAAATAAAGTTCACGCGGTCGCTATATTTTTTTTCTTTTTTTATCGTCAACCTACTATATATTTTCCGAATGGCAGACGTGAGATAGCCAAAGTAATAATATAACACACAATATAGGTAGTAAATGCAGTAGCAAGTATTACAACATATATCGGCATATCAAATCCTGAATACATTCTAAACACTGCGGGCAACAGCATCATATGCATTAGATATATCCCATAGCTCATAAGTGAGATGCTACGCACAACGCCATAGACTGTACCCTTAGATAACTTTATCATACGTATGAGCAAGAACGCGCCAAAACTCATTATTGCCGGAGCAAACGACGACGGTTGCCAACTTAATTCCAGGATACGCACCTCCTCAGCCACATCCGACTGATAGTAGAACCATCCCACACAAAACGCATAGCCGATTAGCAAACAAGGGATTGCTACAATTAGCGTTTTCTTAACTCCCCAATCCACATACGTTCTTATATAATGTGCAAGCAAAACCAATCCAAACGTTCCCGAAACGTAATAAAACGTCGGATAGGGGTTCCACCAACACTCTCCCGCAACATCCCCGACATATTCATGCAAATGCCATGAGAATGTTGTAATAAACCATACTATCAGATAGAATTCCTCCTGACGACGTGACACATTTTTCAACCATGGCGAAATTATCGGGGATATCAAATACACTCCCAAAAGCATATATATGAACCACAAGTGAGAACCGCGAGGATTGAAATTTATCCATACCGTCGACAAATTGTCTAATGAACGGCTCCAATCCCATTCACCCCATGCCGCCGGCAACATTGCATACAACACCAACCAAACGATAAATGGTATAACCACTCGCTTAAATCTGCGTTTAAAGAATGTTGATACACTACCATCCATTGGCAACAGCAAGAACGATGACGCCATTAGAAACAACGGCACTGCCGGTCTCATCAATCCACTAATTAGCATTACGCTCCACAAACTCGTCGAATCCGCAAAACTAAATGAATAATCATTGGAATACACACATTCGCACGCATGCACCATTATCACCATTAAGCACGCTATCGCTCGCAACCAATCAAGCCATGCTATTCGTTCCGTAGCACTACAACTCGGTGTCAAGGCGCGTCCTAATCCAAATCCTTCTCCTTTCATTTTCTTGTATCTGTAAATATTTTACAACTACATTTATTAGCAAAGATACTGATTTGCCAATCGCCTACACAAAAAGTAATGTATCAAAAAATAAAATAATTCGCTCAACATGCAAAAAGCGGAGTTGTCTTACGACGACTCCGCTTTTCTATTTTTTATAGCGTAGGAATTAGAGACGAACTTTGATTGCTTCTGTCTCTTTTTCGTAGCCGGGTTTTTCAAGTAATGCAAACATATTGCGCTTGTAATCCTCTACACCGGGTTGATTGAACGGATTCACATCAAGGATATAGCCACTGATACCGCAACCCTTTTCAAAGAAGTAAATCAACTGACCGAGGTAACGTTCTTCGAGGGCAGGGATTGTGATAAGCAAATTGGGCACTCCTCCATCTACGTGAGCGATACGTGTTCCGAGTTCTGCCATCTTGTTCACTTGGTCTACACGCTTGCCGGCAATGTAGTTCAAGCCATCAAGGTTAGCTTCATCTGAAGGGATGGTCAATGTATATTTTTGATTTTCTACCGAGATAACAGTTTCGAAGATTGTACGTTCACCATCTTGAATCCACTGACCCATTGAGTGCAAGTCGGTTGAGTTATCTACAGCTGCGGGGAAAATGCCCTTCTTATCCTTACCCTCGCTTTCGCCGTAAAGCTGCTTCCACCATTCACCGAAATAGTGAAGTTTGGGATTGTAGTTTACAAGAATTTCAATTTTCTTTCCTGCGTTGTAAAGAGCATTACGTGTTGTTGCATAAAGGAATGCGGGGTTATTGTCATCGGCAGCTACAGTTGCTTTCTCCATTTCAATCGCGCCCTCCATCAATGCTTTGATATCAAAACCTGCTACTGCAATGGGGAGCAATCCTACGGGTGTAAGAACTGAGAAACGTCCACCCACATTGTCCTCGATAACAAATGTCTTGTAACCTTCTTCCGTTGCAAGCTGACGAAGTGCGCCACGTTTTGCATCCGTAATTGCTATGATACGTTTTGATGCTTCTGCTTTGCCAAGTTGCGATTCGAGTTGTTCTTTAAGCACTCGGAATGCAATTGCCGGCTCAGTTGTTGTGCCTGATTTTGATATCACGATGATACCGAATTTCTTATCCTTCAAGAATTCTTGAAGTTCATAAAGATAATCTTCTCCGATATTTTGTCCGGCAAACAACACTTTCGGTGCACCATCTTGACGATATGCTGCAAATGAATCCGACAACGCTTCAATCACTGCTTTTGCGCCGAGATATGAACCACCAATACCGATAGCCACTACTACTTCGCAATTTTCGCGGAGTGATTTTGCCACATTTTCGATATCTTCAATCAACGAAGCAGGTGTGGTTGAGGGAAGATTTACCCAACCCAAGAAATCATTTCCGGCTCCGGTGCCGTTGTGAAGCTTGTCGAGTGCTTCTGCGCCGGCCTTATCATATGACTTAATCGTTTCAGTGCTAACTGTTGCAAGCACGTCCTTTACATTTACTTTAATCATTTTTTTACCTTTTAATTATAATGCGATGTTGCTTATTTCACTATTAATTTGGCAAGATACTTACCGATAATATCAAACTCGATATTCACTTTGCTTCCGACCTTGATATCACAGAAGTTGGTATGCTCAAATGTGTAGGGGATAATTGCCACTTTAAAAGAATTTCGTTCCGATTGGCACACTGTCAACGACACTCCATTGACTGTCACCGAGCCCTTCTCTACAGTTGTATACCCTTTGGCGACCATCTCCGGCTCAACCTCATATTCAAATTTAAAATATGTACTGCCATCGAGCTCTTCAACCTCTGTGCATATTGCCGTACAGTCCACATGGCCCTGCACTATATGACCGTCAAGTCGTCCATTCATCAGCATCGAACGCTCAAGGTTAACCTTGCTTCCGGGCACGAGTTCTCCAAGATTGCTACGATCGAGTGTCTCCTGTATTGCGGTAACTACATAACTACCATTGCCGGTAAGCGACACTACGGTTAGACACACTCCATTATGTGCCACCGATTGGTCTATCTTTAGCTCTTCGGTAAAGCTACATTCAATCTCAAGATTGACATTGCCGCCACTTCGCTCTACGCTTTTTACTATCGCTGCCTCTTCTACTATTCCTGAAAACATCTTGTCCTCTTTGTATATTTCTACTAAAGATGGATTATTCTTCCTCTTCCTTCATGTTGTGGAACACGTTCTGCACATCCTCATCCTCCTCAAGCTTTTCGAGAAGTTTGTCAAGAGTCACGCGCTGTTCGGCTGTCACCTCTTTCAATTCGTGCGGAATACGTTCAAATTCTGCGCTGACAATTTCAAATCCGTTGCTCTCCAAATATTTTTGAATGTTGGCAAATTCTTCAAATTCACCATAGAGCACGATTTCATCTTCATCTGCCTCTATTTCATCTACGCCATAATCTATTAGTTCGAGTTCCAAATCCTCAAGCGATACTCCTTCTTGGGGCTTGATTTTGAACACGCTTTTGTGGTCAAAAAGGAAGGTCAACGAACCTTGTGTTCCCAACGAACCACCATGTTTGGTGAAATATGAACGTACATTAGCTACCGTACGCGTATTGTTGTCGGTGGCTGCCTCTACGAAAATCGCGATACCGAAGGGGCCATATCCTTCATAAGTAATTTCCTTATAATCGCCTGAATCTTTATCCGTTGCTTTCTTAATTGCACGTTCTACTGTATCCTTGGGCATGTTGGCAGCCTTTGCATTTTGCATTAACACACGCAAACGTGGGTTAGTCGACGGATCGGCGCCTCCCGCCTTAACGGCTATTGTGATTTCTTTACCTATACGGGTAAATGTTCGTGACATATTACCCCAACGTTTCAACTTTCTTGCTTTACGATATTCAAAAGCTCTTCCCATAGTGGTATTTTATTTTATGTATTTATTCTTTTAGATTTTGACGTTTATCTCAATTCCGCTCCAAGTTTCTTCTGCAAATTCATTGTCACTTTGCTCATGACCGCCTCTATTTGCTTATCTTGGAGTGTCTTTTCATCATCTTGAAGTGTTATTGCAATGGCATACGATTTCTTTCCTTCAGGCAAGTTTTTACCCTCGTAAACATCAAATAGTGTGATGTCGCGCAACAGTTTGCGTTCACTTTCTTTCACTACCTTTTCCACTTCCTCCATTGCCACATTCTTGTCGAGCAACAATGCCAAGTCGCGGCGCACCGGGAGGGTCTTTGGTAATGGAGTATAGTTTACGGTATGCTTCAATGAAAGTTTCACGATTGCCATCCAATCTAATTCGGCAAAGAATACATCTTGACGAATGTCAAACATCTTTAACACCTTCTTAGATATGATACCTACGCGACCAAGCTCCTTGCCCGAACGGGTTGATACAGCCATTGATACTGCATAAAGGTCATCGCCGGGTACTACTGTCATAGCCAACTGCTTGCCCGAGATACCCGCACGTTGCAACACCATTTCCACATAAGCACGCAAATCATAGATACTTGATTCCTCGCTCGATTTATTCCAGTTGCCACTGCGTGTTGCTCCGGTCAACCACATTGCCAAGCGCTGTCCTTCGCGATAGGGCGCGAGGGGTGTTTCTTTTGTCGACTCTGCCTCTGAATTAAAGAAATATACATTTCCGAATTCATACATCTTCAAGTCGGCTGCCTTGCGATTGATATTGTGCGACAACGATTCTAATCCGCCGAATAGCAAAGTCTGACGCATCACCGAGAGGTCGTTGCTCAAGGGATTCAACAATCTGACGCAGCCACTCAATGGATATGTCGACATCTCGCTATAATAACTTTCTGCTGTCAACGAGTTGTTTAGTATCTCATTAAAGCCCTGACCGGTCAACTGCTCTGCTATCTTGCATCGCAAATCCTCTGCCGAATCGGTCAATGTCTTAAACGACAACGACGAATGCAACGTATCAGTCAATTCGATATTATTATATCCATATATGCGAAGCACATCTTCGATAACGTCACATTCACGAGTGACATCTACACGATAGGTCGGAACTCTCAATGTCAGCGTGTTACCTTCGCGTGACACAATTTCTATTTCAAGTGATTTTAGTATTGAATCTACAACTTCATGATCCAACTCTTTACCCACGAGGGCATTGCAACGGTCATAGTTGAATTCAACCTCTGCAGCAGCTACCGGATTGGGGTAAATATCCACTACCTCGCCGGTTATCTCTCCACCTGCCAACTCTTTTATCATCAATGCGGCAAGTTTAAGGATATAATCATTGCAATTGGGATCGCAACCACGTTCAAAACGGAATGATGAATCGGTCGACAAGCCATGGCGACGTGCAGTCTTTCTCACACTCGTAGGATTGAAATATGCACTTTCAATAAACACCGACGTTGTTGACTCCGTGACGCCTGAATCCAAGCCGCCAAACACTCCGGCGATACACATCGGCTCTTGAGCATTGCATATCATCAAGTCTTTATCCGACAGTTTACGTTCTACACCATCGAGAGTCGTAAACAATGTACCTTCTGCGCATGTCTTCACAACAATCTCTCCGCCTGCTATCTTATCGCAGTCAAAGCAGTGCAAGGGCTGACCCATACCGAGCAATATATAATTCGTAACGTCAACGATATTATTTATCGGGCGTAGTCCTACAGCCGTCAATCTATCCTTAAGCCATTCCGGACTCTCTTTTACTGTCACTCCCTTGATTGTCACCCCGGCATAACGCGGACATGCTTCGGTATTTTCCACGCGAACCTTAATACCACCCTCAGGCACATCAATTTTGAATGCTTCTACCGACGGTAGTTTCGGCTTCGCAGCTGTTGAGTGACAGCCAAGCCATGCCGACAAGTCGCGTGCCACACCGTAATGCGACGCTGCGTCTACACGGTTGGGGGTCAAATCAACCTCAAGC
>JAFXHY010000189.1 GCA_017536215.1 Muribaculaceae bacterium
ACATATACAAAAGTAAAGAAAAATTAACCGTATCTACCCCCCCCCATATTAAAATATGTTAACACAAAATATTAAAGGAGGTGGAGGATAAGAAACAGAGCTTTGGGGTTTCTAAAGATGTGAGGGCCGGGAGACCCTCACTCCATAGGGCTGAGGCGGTGAGAAATAGGGAGTTGGTAAAGATTTTTGAGGGTAAAAGGCATTTGTCGGCAAAAAGTTGTATATTTGTAATTCTAAATATAAATAGATTGTAAATATACTTTATCAACTAAAAACTGATATAAAATGGCAAACGACAACGAAAAAAAAGAGATAAAAATAGAGCTCACCCCTGAAGTGGCTGCCGGACATTATTCAAATCTTGCTTTAATTTCTCACTCAGCAGGAGAATTTTTTGTAGATTTCATCGCTATTACTCCCAACGCGCCACAAGCACGCGTACAGAGTCGTATTATCATGACTCCGGAACATATTAAAAATCTACTTTTCGCAATCCGCGACAACGTGCAGAAGTATGAGAAAACTTTCGGAGAAATTACCCAAAAACGTCCTGTCAACAATGGAGGTGGCAACAACGATGGCGGCATCCCCAATCCTTTTATGGCATAAGGAAAACGCATAGCTATTTCTATCCAATAACGTACAACTACAATCAATGGTAGAGTGAATAAATTCAACCTCGTTTGATATATATCGCCACCAATAAAAAAGATAACAACAGATGATAAAAGAGAATTATCTGACCATCTACAACTCATTGTCGCGCCGCAAAGAGCTATTCAAACCACTACACCCGGAGCGCGTGGGCATGTATGTGTGCGGTCCGACAGTGTATGGCGACGGCCATTTGGGACACGCTCGTCCGGCTGTGACATTTGATGTATTGTTCCGCTATTTGCGCCATCTTGGCTACAAGGTGCGCTATGTGCGCAATATCACTGATGTAGGTCACCTCGAACATGATGCCGATGAAGGTGAGGACAAGATTGCAAAGAAGGCACGTCTGGAGCAGCTTGAGCCGATGGAAGTGGTACAACATTATCTCAACCGCTATCATCAAGCGATGTCGCGCTTAAACGTATTGCCCCCCTCGATAGAGCCACACGCATCGGGCCATATCATCGAGCAAATTGAGTATATCAAGAAGATACTTGAAAGCGGATATGCCTACGAAAGTAATGGCTCGGTGTATTTCGATGTACCAAAATACAATGCCGACCACAACTACGGCAAGCTCTCAGGTCGCAACATCGAGGAACTATTGTCGGAGACACGTGCCCTCGACGGACAAAGCGAGAAGCGTAATCCCGCCGACTTTGCGCTATGGAAAAAAGCAGCACCTGAACATATCATGCACTGGCCGTCGCCATGGAGCGAAGGGTTCCCCGGATGGCACTTGGAATGTTCGACAATGGGAGAGAAATATCTCGGCGAGCAATTTGATATCCATGGTGGCGGAATGGATTTGAAATTCCCTCACCACGAATGTGAAATAGCGCAATCAGTTGCACACAACGGACATGATGCCGTTCACTACTGGATGCACAACAATATGATAACCATCGGCGGACAGAAGATGGGTAAATCGTTGGGGAATTTCATCACCCTCGATGAATTCTTCACCGGTAGCCATGCACTGCTCACACAGCCCTATTCTCCGATGACAATACGCTTCTTCATGTTGCAAGCACAATATCGTTCGACAATCGACTTCTCTAACGATGCGTTGCAAGCAGCAGAGAAAGCAATGCGCCGTATGCTTGAAGGTTATCGTCGCATCGCCGACCTCAAAGCCTGCGCGACAAGCGAAGTAGCCGCTGATATTGCCGCATTGGAAACGAAGTGTTATGAAGCTCTTGACGACGATTTGAACACACCGATAGTGTTGGCTCACCTATTTGAAGCATGCTCGATAGTAAATCGCATTAATGACGGAAATGCCAAAGCTACAGCCGACGACATTGCAGCGTTGGGCAAATTGTTTGGCACATTCTTGTTCGACATTTTAGGGATGGCCGACGACGTAGTAGAGGGTGGAAACAAGGAGGCAATGAAACCGTTTGAAGACGCAGTTGACTTGTTGCTGAATATTCGCGCTGAAGCCAAATCTAAAAAAGATTGGGCAACATCAGATGCCATACGCGACGGTCTTGCCAAAATCGGCTTTAATGTCAAGGATACTAAAGATGGCTTTGAATGGAGTCTGAAATAACACCCGAGAAAATACCCTGAATCAATAACACAAAAACAAAAAGATAATCATGTCAAAAGTTCTCATCATAGGAGCCGGCGGAGTAGGAACAGTAGTAGCTCACAAGTGCGCGCAAAATTCCCACGTTTTCAATGAAATAGTGTTAGCATCACGCACCAAAAGCAAATGCGATGCAATAGCTAAAGCTATCGGCAAAGATAATATCGTGACAGACTCGGTAGATGCCGACGACGTAGATCAACTTTGCGAATTGTTCAATCGCCATAAGCCCGATATTTGTATCAATGTAGCACTCCCCTATCAGGACCTCACTATCATGGAGGCATGCTTGAAATGTGGCGTAAACTATCTCGATACAGCTAACTATGAGCCCAAAGATGAAGCTCATTTTGAATATTCATGGCAGTGGGCATACCGCGAACGCTTCGAGAAAGCGGGATTGACAGCAATCCTCGGATGTGGTTTCGACCCCGGAGTATCGGCTATCTTCACAGCCTACGCTGCTAAGCATCATTTCTCTGAAATGCACTACCTCGATATCGTAGACTGCAATGCCGGAGACCATGGCAAAGCTTTTGCTACCAACTTCAATCCGGAAATCAACATCCGCGAGATAACACAAAACGGGCGCTACTGGCAAGATGGAAAGTGGGTGACAACCGGTCCGCTCGAAATTCACGGCCCGTTGACCTATCCGCGTATCGGTCAGCGCGATTCATATCTTCTTTACCACGAAGAGCTTGAATCACTCGTGCTTAATTTCCCGACAATCAAACGAGCACGTTTCTGGATGACATTCGGTCAAGAATATTTGACCCACTTGCGCGTAATCCAAAATATCGGCATGGCACGTATCGATGAAGTGGAATATAACGGAGTTAAAATCGTACCGTTGCAATTCCTCAAAGCAGTGCTTCCCAACCCACAGGACCTTGGCGAAAACTATCACGGCGAAACATCAATCGGTTGCCGCATCTCAGGTCTCGGCAAAGATGGTAAAGAATTAAAATACTACATATTCAATAACTGTTCGCACGAGGCAGCATATCGCGAAACGGGAATGCAAGCAGTGAGCTACACCACCGGCGTTCCTGCAATGATAGGCGCAATGATGTTCCTCACCGGCAAATGGGTTATGCCGGGCGTACACAATGTAGAAGAATTCGATTCCGATCCCTTCATGGAGCAACTCAATGTGCAAGGATTGCCATGGGAAGAGGTTCTCAATGGCGACCTCGAAGTTGACCGCTTAGGCTAATATCAAGCGCAACGATATAGGAAATAATGACCGCTTGCCGAACATCATCGGCAGGCGGTCATTTATAAGAGGGAAATTGGAGCCGTCAATTTCCCATTTTTTTATTATAAAAAGAAATTTATTTTGAATTCTGATTAATTTCTTTTGACAAAGTAGCACATATGATTTACGTTACCTATCCTCTCTAAACCATAAGTCCACTAAATTGTTCTGTGAGAACTCAACAAATTCATTGAGTATCTTACAATATCTCTCTTCATCTATTACGTAATTACTACAAGAAATAGCATCATTTGTGGTATATGGTTGATTTGGCAACAATTTGCACATTTGCCTCTCATTTTCAAAATCATAATTCCGATATTTACAAAGTGTACAATTTCTCACATCATACCCTTTGCTTTTTGTAAAGGCTAATCCCCAATTGTAAAGGTAAGGCTCTATAGGATAACTTTGCCACTCTGAATAAAAATCCCCCAATCCAAAACTATGAGACTTATCGATTGAAATTTCCAATAGCGCATTACGTCTTCTATTTCTATAAGATTTGCAATTACATTCACTCAATACAAAAGCTTTTCTTGTACGGTAATAGATGAATTTTAACAATGAATATTGGGACGGCATATTATCGTTAATAACATCATTGTGGCTAAAACCGTAATATTTTACGGAGTCACTTTCAATAATGTCATTAGCTACAATGTTTTCAACATCTTCTTCTGAATGAACTTCAAATTCTATGATACGTTTTCCCGATTCCCTCTTCTTTTGAGAGCATTCATGCGTCACTTTTATCTCAATAAGTATGTTATTCTCTTGCTTTTGGGGATTATACCATAATAGATCAGCTCTAAATATATTGCCATCAACTTGAACCGTTTCTTCAATTTTACAATGAGTTAGATACTTTTTTATATCTATAGCCATTTTATTAGATTCACAACAAGCATCATTATTGTTTCTCCAAATGCAGTTTTTGGCGAATCTGCAAACTCCTGTCTGCTGATAGTATAGAATGATACTTTTTGAATTATCAAACCATTGTTTAAATCTAAGTTTAGTAAAAGCATGAAGATAGGACTCAAATGAACATTCCTTATTCACTTCGTTTTTATACCTATAATCATGTGCAAAATGCCAGGTGCGGACATTCCCACATCGTTTGAGCATTCTACAGCCACAATGAGGGCAGAAAAAATCCTCACTACTCTTATGAGCTTCAGTGATATGTACTAATACATTATTCTCGGAAACAGCGTAATGCTGCTCCATCCTATTCTCATATTCCATAATAATGCTATTTTATTGATTTATATCAATAAACTCCAATTTTTTTCCCAAAGCAGCTGCAATCTTTGCTAAAATATCGAGACCTACGGAATATCTTCCATTCTCAATACGACTAAGATTTGCTGCATCAATATTTATAATACGAGCAAGTTCTTTTGCCTCAAGACCACGCTCTTCTCGAATTTCTTTAATGCGCTGACCAATTCTTGCTCTATCTTCATGTTTTGTGCCAATACTTATACCACGAATCCCTCCTGCGATGCCAAACTGCATAGATTCACGCCAAATGTTACTAATCATTTGCTCTTTATTCTCAGAGAAATTCTTGTCAAACAAAACTTCGAGCCAAAACAACTCATGTTTTCTTGTATCTTCACTAATATAAGTGCCAATTGGACAAAAGACCGTAAATACCTCTCCATCCGGAGCAGTGACTTCTACCTCTTTTCTATTAATAATCTGAGCTGAGGATTTAATGTTAAATTTATTTTTCATAATTAAATCGTTTTTTAAGTGGTGTACCCCACTTCTAAAATAAGTATCACAAAAATATGAAATTACAAACTGATTGGCAAATATAACAATTATAATTTACAAATAAAACAATTTTTGTGTTCTTTTACTGCCGTTCTACAAATTATGTCATTAAATGTTCTTTAAATAAAAGCGGACCGGGATGCAAGCATCTCGGTCCGCTCTGCTCTATACGCTATTGCGTGTTATTATTTTTTCGCTGCTTTGGTAGTTTTAGCTTTGGGGGCTTTTTCTTCCTTTGCAGCTGCTTTTTTAGCGGGTTTAACCGGTTTTTCTTCAGCTTTAGCCGCGCTTTTTTTTGCTCGTTTTTTAGGAGCGGGTGCGGGTGTCGCTTCTTCCTCAACTGTCAATCCTTCGCGCAAAGCATGCTCTTCGTTGTAGTGCTCGATATTCAAACGCATTGAGCTGACCTCTTTATTGAGGGTTTCGATTTCACGAGCTTGGTTGCGGATGGTGGTCAACAGCGAGTTGAGCTCTTCATTTTCAATCGACAACGGATATTGTTCTTCCACACGCACGATAAAGTCGGCAAGTACGTTCATATAGTTGGTAAATGCCTGATAAGGGGAATCGTAGGGAGAATACAATGAATGAATTTCGCCGTCGGCTTTGTGTTTTGTCGACATATAGAAGAGATGGTCGGAAGCTTGGAGATAGTACCAGTCCTGCTTCAAACGACGGTCGTCGCAAAGGCGAACGCGTTCGGAAACAGAGTATAGTTTTTCGAAAGCTTCGCGTTGCAACTGATTGCCGAGCCAAGCCGAAGTGTCGCGTGCTTCATCTGCCCACGACATTGGGAATGGCACTCCGAGTTCAGCCACAGGTTTGATTTTCGACACTGCTTCAGTGGGAGTAATAAATTCAACCCCTTGCTGAGCCGCAAAGCGTGGAAGGGCTTCAAGGAATTGGAAAATACCTGAATCGCGATTTTGCAACTGACCAAATGCTTCCAAGGTCATGAATAGGTTGAAAATCTGCTCTTCTTGAGGAGTATCGGCAATCCATTTAATGTACTTGTCGGCAGTGAGCGGGTATTCGCTCCAATTATAGTCGGAGAAACGGAAAGTGATATCATCGGATAGCTTGTCGTTCTTGAGAAGCATCTTGAGTTTGGGAGCAGAAGCGGCTGCATAGACGTAGTTGGGAGATTTCCAACCGAGGATATGTTTAGCCCCTTCAGTAATAACCCCTTTGTAACCCATAGCGAGAATTTGCGGAGCAATGTCGTCGCAATAAATCAACTCAGTGTTGCGCAACACTTTGGGCTTCACACCGAAAAGTTCACCAACTTTTTCGCCATGCACTTTAACTTGGTTGGCAAATTCATCGGGGTCGGCAAGAGACGACAGCGAGTGAGCATAGGTCTCAGCAAGGATTTCAACGCAACCTGTTGCGACGAGTTTTTTGAGAATATCGAGCAACTCCGGCACGTACATTTCAATTTGCTCGAGAGCGACACCCGACACAGAGATTGCACATTTGAATTTGCGCCCGCTTTCTTCTATCATGCGCAACAACGTTTCGGCTGCGGGGATATATGAAGAGTGAGCAATACGAGTGATGATATCATCGTTGGCAAAATCGTCGTAATAGTAGTGGTCGTTGCCGATGTCGAAGAAACGATAACGTTTCAAGCGAAACGGCTGATGTATTTGAAAATAGAAGCAAATGGCTTTCATATTATTTCTATATTTGTTGAATTAATTTTAGTGATATTAAATTGAAGAAGAGTCGGGGAGATTATCCGCGCCCTAATACTTTGTTGTAGATGTCGATTACTTTTTGTCCGGCTTTATCCCAAGTGATTTGAGCTACTTCGGCAAGTCCATCCTCTCGCAATTGATTGTACATTGCAGGATAGTTGCATATAGAATAAACGGCATCGGCCATAGCGTCGACATCCCAATAGTCGGTCTTAATGACATTGCTAAGGACTTCGGCACACCCCGACTGCTTTGAAATAATCGAAGGAACACCCATTTGCATCGCTTCCAACGGAGAAATTCCGAAAGGCTCCGACACCGAAGGCATCATGTAGACATCGGAAGCTTTTAGCATCTGGTACACTTCCTTGCCCTTTTGGAATCCCGGGAAGTGGAATCGGTCGGCAATTCCGCGACGAGCAGCAAGGTCGATCATTTTGTCCATCATATCACCGGACCCGGCCATCACAAAGCGAACATTACGGTCGAGACGCAACACCTTGGCAGCAGTTTCCACGAAATATTCGGGTCCTTTTTGCATTGTGATACGTCCGAGGAAGGTTACCACTTTCTCTTTCGGACGATTTACTTCGACATTAAGCAACTCCTCGCTCAATGGCACCACGGCATTATGAACGGTTGTTACTTTAGCCGGGTCGATACCATATTTGTCGATTACGGTGCGACGAGTCAATTCCGACACCGTGATGATATGATCGGCTTGAAGCATACCGTCGCGCTCGATGCCAAACACCGTTGGGTTGACATTTCCACGCGAGCGGTCGTAGTCGGTTGCGTGCACGTGGATTACGAGCGGCTTACCGGTGACTTGCTTAGCGTGAATGCCGGCAGGATACGTGAGCCAGTCGTGGGAGTGAATTATGTCGAAAGTTTCGGCACGTGCAATCACACCTGCCATAATAGAGTAGTTATTAATCTCTTCAAGGAGATTATCGGGGTATCTGCCGGAGAATTCAATGCATCCCAAATCATTGGTGCGCATATAGTTGAAGTCGGCATAGATTTTGTCGCGAAGGCGGAAATAGTCGTCGGGGTCCATTACTTTTCCAATACGGCTTTCCACATAGTCGCGGCTGACGTCGCGCCAAGCAACCGGCACTTGAGACGCACCGATAATTTTCGCGAAACTTTTATCTTCGTCACCGAATGGCTTAGGGATAACGAAGGTAATCTCCATGTCACCACATTCCCACATGCCTTTGGTAAGGCCGTAGCTTGCGGTGCCCAATCCTCCTAAGATGTGAGGTGGGAATTCCCACCCGAACATTAATGCTTTCATATCGTGTTCTTATTTAATCAGGTGGTAATTAAGAATTAAGTTTTTTAAGAGTACGCAAAGTGCGAAGCACTTC
>JAFXHY010000190.1 GCA_017536215.1 Muribaculaceae bacterium
CTGCCTGCAAATATTCAGGTTCATTGGGGAAACGACGACGTAGATCGTCAAGTACTTCTGCTGCTTTCATTTATCTATAAATTTATAATGTAATTTTTTTACCTTATTGAAAACCACCGGCAACCCGGTCCTTTATTTTTGCCACAAAGATAAGTCAATAAATTTAATTACGCAACATTTTGCCATAAAAATTATAAAATAATAGCAATTTACTACATATTTAACACTTTACATTGCATAATTTGGTGTTTTATTTCAATTCCTCTAACAAACTCTCCTTTATTCAATTCAATATTATTACGCATAAAACGGTTATCCTATGAGCATGAACAAAAAAAATGGCTGATGCCATTTTTTTATCTTTAATTAGCAACGTTGCTTGATTCAAGTACTTCATTGAGCACCTTTATAACTTGGGTCGCGAGTGCTTCCCATCCTAACTCAACGGGGTGCGTACCATCACCCCCGGCATAATACTCCGGATGGTCTACAACAACTCCCCACAAATCATTTACCAAAATATCACCGGCTTTGGCTACATGTTTTAATGCAATTTCATTGCGAACCTTGACGCGATCGGAAAACTCTGTAAATCCGGTCATTCCTTCGCCACAACGCACCGGGGTACTTGATGCCCATATCAATTTTGCCTTAGGCTGATACTTGCGTATAAGCTTAATTAATTTCGGGAACGCCTTATCGTACTCCTCCTCTGTATATCCGGCGCCATGAAGACCATTATTGAATTGAATTATGTCAAAACTATTATGCTTCAACACCGGTTCTAATTCATCGAGCAATGCCGGGTCGCCCAAACATTTTGAATTAGAAATTCTACCCACATAGGCTCGGCCATTAAAAGCAGCTTCCACTTTGGGGGTAAAGCCACGAGCAATCGAATTGCCTATTATCAATATATGCGGCAAGTCAGTTCTATCCGCTCCGGGCAAACTCATGTCTATCCACTCATAATATTCGCGCGCGATATGCTCTCCGGCATTCATCGTCATAGACATCAATCCTATCGCCAAAGTTGTAATAATTTTTTTTAATTTCATTTTGGTTCAAATTTTACGAATTTCTTAAAAAGGCCATTCGGGATAACGCAATTTTGCGAAATGCCGAATGGTTTATCTAAAAACACTTACCTAATTATTATCTTATATTTCAACCGCCGATTGCAGAACTACATTATCCGATGACTTTCCAACTAAGAAATTATACGTTCCCGACGGTGTGTAGAATTCTTTCTTATTATCGTCCCATAAACGCAACTCAGATTTAGGAACCGTAATAGTCACTGTCTCCGTTTTCCCTTTTTTGATGTTTACACGTTTAAAGCCTTTAAGTTGCTTTATAGGAGTTTTAACTCCTTCAATTTCCGGGAACTGAATGTAGACTTGTGCCACCTCATCGCCATCGCGTTTTCCATTATTTTTTATATCGAAAGTCACTACGACATTTTCATCATCTTGAGCAATATCAAGTTTTCTATAATCAAATTTCGTATAGCTCAAGCCGTAGCCAAACGCATACAATGGCTGTCCGGTATAATACATATACGTGCGATTATTCTTAATATTATAGTCATTGAAATCGGGCAAATCCGACACTGAGTGATAGAAAGTGAGAGGCAAGCGCCCTGCCGGATTATAATCACCGAATAGCACCTCGGCAACGGCAGTACCACCCGATTCTCCGGGATACCATGCATCAACAATCGCAGGCAGATTTTCTGCTTCCCAAGATATTCCCATTGAGCTACCGGCAACAAGCACCAATACCACATTGGGATTTAATTTATAAGCCTCTTGGAGGAACAATTGTTGATCCTTGGGAAGACCCAATGTCACGCGGTCTTGACCTTCACGCTCAATAGATTGATTGATGCCCATTACTGCGATTACAGCATCTGCATCTTTAATGATATTGGCAGCTTCACCATACATTTCTTCCATTACATTTGAGCCAACACTTGGCACCATCCAATTTAATCGAGCGATACTTTCGCCACCACCATCATAATATTCAACTTTCAAGTCATAGCTGCGACCTTTTTCAAGTGGGAGAACAACTTTTTCATCGCGACGAGGATGTGTAGTCCAATCCTCTATTACAAGTTCTCCATCAAGCCACACTCTTACGCCATCATCGCTTGTGAAGCTGAGGACATAACAGCCGGTTACGTTAGGGACAATTCTGCCTGTCCAGCGTATCGACTTCGGAGCAATAGGGAGGAATGGGTCGGGAGCTTGGTTGGCAGGTTCATAGTTAATAGTTTTGTCGGTACGCACCTTTGGCGTTCCCTCCAAATTCATATTGTCAAAATATTCAGCTTTAAGTCCTTCCGGGAAATTGAGTGCAGAAATCAATTGAAATCCCTCTTCATTTGACACCCAAGGGGCATATAGCACTTCAATATCTTTGCCCACCCTATTGCGTATCCCTTCAAGCACAGATACCGGCTCAACAACCGGGTCGCCGGAATAGTCACCAAACTCATGATTGGCGGCATTGATACCCACTACTGCAATTTTCTTAATTTTTTTCTCATTCAGAGGCAATGTGTTTTTGCTGTTTTTCAAAAGCACAATGCTCTGGCGGGCTGCTTCAAGAGCAAGTTCTTGATGCTCTTTGCAACCTACTATCGATGGGCTTAGATGATTATACGGAACAGAGTCGGGGTGGTCAAACATACCTAAACGCATGCGCGCACGCAACACGCGATAGGCTGCTGAATCTATCTGCTCCTCTGTTACCATATATTGCTTGTAAGCCTCGATAAGCGCTGTGCGATAAATATAGTCTCCACACTCAACATCAAGTCCGGCTTGCAGACACATCATTGCAGCTGCCTCAGGAGTCTTTGCATAATGATGGTTCCACATCACAAAACCGGGTGCTCCACAATCCGACACTACATATCCGTCAAATCCCCAATCTTCACGCAACACTTTTTTCAACAACCAATTGTTGACCGTACACGGCACTCCATTGATTGCATTATATGCGGTCATTATCGATTGAGCGTTACCTTTAACGACACAACGCTCATAGGCAGGGAAATAATATTCGCGCAAATCGGTTTCAGAGATTGTTGTTTGGCATTCAAATCGATTATGTTCCTCATTGTTTGCAGCGAAATGTTTAGGAGTGGATACTGTCTTCAAATATCTCGGGTGGTTGCCTTGGAGACCACGAACAAATTGCTCACCAAGCACACCCGTCAAGAATGGGTCCTCGCCATAAGTTTCCGGTGTACGTCCCCAACGCGGGTCACGAGCCATATTAATAGTAGGCGACCAAAATGTCAACAAATCGCAGAATTGCGCGGTCTGCTTTTTGCCTCGTTCAAGTTCATTCCAACGGGCACGAGCTTCATCCGAAGCCACTGTTGCAATCTTATATTGCATTTCCGGATTCCACATACTAGCCAATCCAATTGCCTGAGGAAATACGGTAAACTCACCGGGGCGCACAATTCCATGCAATGCTTCATTGCCCATATAATATTTTTCAATATTCATGCGCTCAATTCCAGGCGATGATGCATATAGCAATGATATTTTTTCTTCAACGGTCAGCCTACTCAACAAATCTTTTGCTCTATCTTCAATTGGTTGAGTCATATCTTTATACAGTTCTTGACCTGAAAGAGAACTCACACCTAATAGTGCAACACATCCCCAAAGGAATCTTTTTATATCTTTTTTTTTCATGGCTGCATATTTTCCTAATGATAATTTCAAACTAAAAATCACAATTTACAACCAAAGGATAAGATGACATTTTAATTATTGCACACCATAGACTGAGAATTCATAAATTGATGGGGGTGCAGTTGCGCTTAGAATGTTCAATTTTAATTTCTCTGCACGCTGCGGTTCCGCGAAGTTGATGACCTTGCAATCACCCATCGGTTCGGTAGAAACGTAAATCGTTTCCCACGCGCCATTATTATAGGCATCAATTGTATAGCTTGTGATGCGATTAGTTCGAGTACGAGTTATATTATCGGGCAATATGGCTTCATCCATATATTCGAAAATTGCAATACGCTGAAATTCAGCATCCGATTGTAAATCCACCTCAAGCCATGCAGTTGTATCTCTTGAAGCCCAACGACGGTGAACACCTCCGTCAAATGCTTTGTCAGAGCCATAACTGTCGGCATCCCACACCGATGACGCGCAACTCGGTTTTCCGATTGAAATCGGGCGTTTGGGCATATTGTGTTTTAGCTTTTTGCCTACTTTATTGAGACCCAAGCGGTTGCGCAACTCCATCAATGTATTTATTTCATTTTGACGCATAAGACCTCGTTGGTCCGGTGGAACATTGACCACCAATGTATTATTGTTGGCCATTGCACGATAGAACAGTTCTTCAAGCTCATCTATTGCACGTGTTTCCATCGGAACATCTTTCTGAAACCAATTCCACTTTTTGCTCAAACAGATGGTATGTTCAAAAGGCAAATAATATTTTTCTCCACCCATTTCATAGATTTTATTATCATCCCAATTGGCTATATATGGGTCTTTCAAACGAAAATCCATTGGGAAATAACGGAACTTTACATTTCTTACACCTGTCATGTCGTAAGGCTCGGCAGAATAAGCAATCATATTGCCTTTGTCGTCGGCAACATAAGTGCTATTATTAACACCTACCGCACAGCCGGGCTGCAATTCCTTTACGAGTTCGTAGATATGAGGCATGTTCCAATCGCCATCGGCGCGGTCCCATCCACCATCAAACCATATCTCACACACTTCTCCGTAGTTAGACAACAACTCTGTTAGCTGTACATCCATAAATTTAAGATAGTCTCCGAAATCTTCTGATTTATAGGACGGTTCATGTCGGTCCCAGAGCGAATAATAGATTCCGAATTTCAATCCATATTTTCTACATGCATCGCTCACAGCCTTTACCACATCGGTTGTATTTCCCGACGATGCCACATCAAAGTCAGTCACCGAGCTATCCCATAAGCAGAATCCGTCGTGATGCTTCGTTACGAGAAGAATATAGCGAAATCCCGCATCGCGTGCCACTTTAGCCCACTGTTCACAGTCGAGTTCTGTAGGATTATATAGTGTTGCAGAATCTTTCCCCTCCGACCATTCCAAGCCATTAAAAGTATTCATCCCGAAATGTATAAACATTCCATAACCTCGCTCACGCATATCCTTTTGACATGCATTTTCTTTTAATGACGGAATTATACTTTGAGCACTTACGCTTAATCCGGTTGCGATTGCAAGTGACGACAATATTAGTTTTATAGCTCTCATATGAATTTTGTTTACGTTTTTAAATATCATTACTATTTCACTCTACTCCATAGACTGAGAATTCATAAATTGATGGGGGCGCCGTTGCTCCAAGAATGTTCAATTTTAATTTTTCTGCACGCTGCGGTTCCGCGAAGTTGATGACCTTGCAATCACCCATCGGTTCGGTCGAAACATAAATCGTTTCCCACGCGCCATTATTATAGGCATCAATTGTATAGCTTGTGATGCGATTTGCTCGCTTACGCGAGAATCCATCGGGAGCTACCACCTCATCCATATATTCAAATATCGAAATACGATTAAAACTCTTCTCCGGGTCAAGTTCCACTTCAAGCCAACCGGTCAACTCGGTTGAAACCCAACGTCGATATAGTCCTCCATCAAAGGCTTTCTTTGCAGTGTAGTCTGTCGTGTTGTATTCGGTTGAAGCGCTACATGGTCTACCTATCGAAATCGGGCGATTCAGTTTATTATGTTTCAACTTTTTACCCACAGGGGAAATACCAATTCTGTCGCGCAATTCCATC
>JAFXHY010000191.1 GCA_017536215.1 Muribaculaceae bacterium
AAAGTGTAACTTTGGCATATTATGAACTTATGCCTAAAGTTACAAATATTTTAGGTAATAACAAAGTCTCGGCTTGGGAAAGTCGGGACTTTGTGCTAATAAAGAAACTGTGCCAAAATTTTGAATTTTGACACAGCCCCCCGGCTGTATAATAGAATGTTTTAGTGGTTTATTTGTCAACTTTGACTGCCACTGCGGCTTCAATTTTTTGCTGCACGGCTGCATCGATAACGGCCATTGTCACGAGGTTAACGATGTCGCGAACAGGGGTATCGACATTGATAAAGTGAACCGGCTTGTTCAAGCCCATTTGAATCGGACCGATAGCTTCTGCAACTCCCATTTCGAGGAGCATTCGATATGCTGCCGATGCTGCCGACAAGTTGGTGAACACGAGGGTGTTGACTTTCTTTCCTTTCAAACGTGAGAAGGGGAATGTTGCATCGCGCAATTCTTGATTGAGGGCGTAGTTGAGTGTCATTTCGCCATCTACCGGAAGTTCCGGGTACATTTCTTGCATGCGGTCTACAACATTGTGTACTTTTACGGCTTCGGGCATAGAGCTTGATCCGAAGTTGCTGAACGATACCAATGCCATATTGGGCTCTTGTCCGAAGAATTCTACCGAGTTGCGGGCCAAGCGAGCGATGTCGAAGAGGGTGTCTTCGTCGGTCGATTGATTGATTGCAGTGTCGGCGATGAATAGCACTCCTTTTTGGGTGTTTACGATGTGGAGCGATGCGAAGTGCTTGTAGCTCGGACGGATACCGATAACCTCTTTAGCGATATTTCCCGGCATGGGGTTAGATGAATATGTTCCGCTGATAATTGCATCGGCTTGACGCTCTTCCACCATCATCATTCCGAAATAGTTGCGGTCAAACATATTTTCGAGAGCTTCGGGGTAGGTGACACCTTGACGCTGACGCTTTTGTGCAAGTTTGAGAGCAAACTGATGGCGACGTTCGGCTTCGCGGTCGTGACGAGGATTGACTATTTCTATGCCGTCGAGTTTGATGCCCAGACGTTTTGCTCGCTTTTCAATCATTTCCTCATTGCCAAGGAGTATCGGTGAGCATACTCCGGCACGCATTGCTTGTGAAGCTGCGCGGAGCATTGAATCGGTATTACCTTCTGAGAAGATGACACGTTTGGGATTTGCCTTTGCCATATCGGTGAACTGACGCGACATTTGGTTGTCAACGCCCATGAGTGTGCGAAGTTTTTCATCATACTCATCCCAGTTGACGATAGGACGACGAGCTACTCCCGATTCCATTGCACCTCGAGCAACGGCTGGTGCTACTGTGGTCAGCAAGCGAGGATCGAGGGGTTTGGGGAGAATATAATCGCGACCAAATTGCAAGTTGGTCATGCCATAGGCTGCATTTACTACTGAAGGTACAGGTTGTTTGGCAAGCTCAGCGATTGCTCTTACTGCCGACAATTTCATCTCCTCATTGATTTGTGTTGCACCTGAGTCAAGTGCGCCACGGAATATGTAGGGGAAGCCAAGCACATTGTTGATTTGGTTGGGATAGTCGGAACGTCCGGTTGCAAAGATGATATCCGGACGTGAAGCTATTGCTTTGTCGTAAGCGATTTCGGGGTCGGGATTTGCGAGTGCAAAAACAATGGGATTTTTAGCCATTGATTGCACCATCTCAGTGGTAACTACATCTTTTACCGACAAGCCCAAGAACACATCGGCATCTACCATAGCCTCGGCGAGGGTTGTAATGTCGCGGTCGGTAGCAAATTCTGCTTTCTGTGGTGATAAATTACCTCGTTTGGTGTTGATTACTCCCTTTGAGTCGCACATTACGATGTTTTTGGGATTTACGCCGAGTGCTACATATAAGCGAGTACAGCTTACGGCCGCTGCTCCGGCTCCATTCACTACAAGGCGCACATCTTCGATTTTCTTACCTTGCAATTCAAGTGCATTGAGCAAACCGGCGGCCGAGATAATTGCGGTGCCGTGCTGGTCATCGTGCATCACAGGAATATTACATTCCTCTTT
Organism: Muribaculaceae bacterium; assembly: GCA_017536215.1. Classification (GTDB taxonomy): domain Bacteria; phylum Bacteroidota; class Bacteroidia; order Bacteroidales; family Muribaculaceae; genus JAGBWK01. The sequence continues at coordinate 2,024 of JAFXHY010000191.1, forward strand.
CAAGCGACGTTCGATTTCAAAACATTCGGGGGCTTTGATGTCTTCGAGGTTTATACCGCCGAAGGTCGGGGCGATAGCTTTAACTACTTGTATGAATTTTTCGGGATCTTTTTCGTTGACTTCGATGTCAAAACAGTCGATACCTGCAAATATCTTGAACAACAAGCCTTTACCCTCCATTACGGGTTTGCCGGCAAGTGCCCCTATATCTCCCAAACCAAGTACTGCCGTGCCATTGGAAATCACGGCTACGAGGTTTCCTTTATTGGTATATTCGTAGGCGTCCTGAGGATTTTGCTCTATTTCCAAGCAGGGAAATGCTACACCCGGTGAATAAGCCAAGGCGAGATCGTTTTGCGATGAATAGGGTTTGGTGGGAACTACTTCCGTTTTTCCGGGACGCGGATAGCGGTGATAGTCCAATGCGGCTTCTTTCAAATTGTTTGACATAATCTTTTTACCTTAATTGTTGTTGTTATATGTCGGCTCTTTTTCGAACTTATTTTGCCGGCTGATGTTATTTTTGCAAAATTACAATATTTTTTCTTTATAAATGTCGTAATTTTAAAGAAATTTGTAACAGTTGTCTACTTTTTGTGCAAATTTAGCAAATATTTTGCACCATAATGCGCTTTTTTCATACATTTATCATGTGGCATAGGGTGGTAATTATTCTCCCGTCTATGATACTATACCCCTCATAGCTCTGTTCTCTAACCGAGATTTCCGACTTAGTGATAGTAGATTTTTTACTATTTGTAATAGACTTGATTTTAATACCATCGCGAAGGGGTAGTCCTGATATCCCCGCTGCCTTATACACTGCTTCCTTTATCGTCCACGCTAAGAGCAATTGCGACTTGCCGATAAATTCCGACTCTGCTTCATTGATGAATTTTTCTTTGACGCGTTGCAACTTTTCGCTATCTTCTTCGATATCGATGCCGAATTCCTTGACCACTTTGCTTATTGCTATGCAAGCACCTGTACGACTATGTGATAAGGATATGAAAACACTTTTGCCGAATCCCGATTTTAAATCTATAAATGGCGCGCCGTTGCTATAATGATTTAGTGTTGACCCATTGAGATAGGCAAAATTGCCGGTCCCTTTTGTTGCGCTGTGATTGATGAGGCTATATATCAATTCGCGCTCGCGGCGTTGCTTTTCGCTTTTTATGCTTGCAATATCGGCTTGTTGCTGTGGTGAAAATGATTCAATGCCGATATCATCATATCCACCGATATAGATATCAATATCATTAATATGACAATGGCTTATACTCATCGGTGAATCATTTTCAATGAATGAACAATATCGCGTCTCATCACATCTACAATCGGAGCTATCGAATCGGCGGTAGCCGGCGACGCATCTTTTATAAATGCCACTCCACTCACCACTACATTTTCCCCGTCGGTAGAAAGAAATTGAACCGGTGTGGATATGTCTCCGTGGCTCACGAGCACCTTATTCTCAAATCCTTCCGTGGAATTAAATTCGATGAGTTCGGCATCGCTATCCCCAAGATTGAGCCGTATACGCTCCAAGCGGTTGGCTATGACATCTTCAATTGTGGCATCGTCCACCGGTGTTATCGTGTAAAATATTGTGGAGCTGAGTTTAGGGTACGACACATCGATAAAACACGTTTCCCCATCATCTGCTACGCGTCGGTTGTATGTTGCAACTTCATTAACTGAAATATGCAATTCATTGCAGCCCACAGTGATATCGTGGTAGTTCTCTTGCGGTAATTCTATTCGTGGATAAGCATGTCGGCGGGGAATTGCCGTCCCGGCTTTATTCCCGTCGCAATTTGAAAAGCCGCCAACGATTATCGCAATTAATAAAAGTCTGACTACAAGTGACATTACGAAGTTTGTATCTCATTCATAACTTTGACCCGCACGTTGGTGATACGATGATGCTCTATGTCAAGAATTAGGAAGCGACATCGACCATACACTAATGGCTCTTTCTCTTTCGGGAAATCCCCTTTTATCGCCAACAACATTCCGGCTACCGTTTCGCAATCTTCTGTAACATCGGAATATTCCGTCTCATCGAGTCCGGTGACACGGAAAAAGTCATTTAGTAGGGTGCGACCCTCAAAAATGTAAGTGTCATCGGGCAATCGTTTGTAGGTTTTTTCCTCCTCGTCATACTCGTCGTTGATATCGCCAACAATTTCTTCGAGTACATCTTCAAGAGTCACTATCCCTTGCGTACCTCCGAATTCATCTATTACAATTGCAAGATGTATTTTCATCTTGCGAAAATCCTCCAGCAAGTCATCGATTGAACGCGATTCCGGCACGAAATAGGGCTTGCGAACAAGCTTTTGCCATTGAAATTCTTTATCCTCTTTGCCGATGAAAGGAAGCAGGTCGCGTGCATAGAGCACACCGCGGATGTTGTCCTGCGTATCTTCATATACAGGGATTCGGGCATATCCCGATTGCAACACCACTTCCATCACTTTGTCAAAATCACTGGTGATATCAATATCAGTGATATCGACGCGTGGGGTCATTATCTCCGAAGCGGTAGTTTCTCCGAAGCGCAAGATTTCTTTTAGCATCTCGCGGTCGGCGCCGCTTTTCATATCTGTGATTTCAAGCGCTTGTTCAAGTTCGTCGGTTGAAATATTGTTTCGTTTCTTAGTTACTACGCGGTTGACTATTCCTGTGCTTTTCATCAACAAAGTCGACATTGGGCGGAAAATTTTCATCAAAAATGAAATGCTCCCGATTGCTCGCATTGCCCACGCCAAAGGATTTTGATTGGCAAGAAGCTTCGGAAATATCTCGCCGCAAAGCAAGATGACAAATGTCAAAATCACCGTTTGCAATATGAAACTTAACACCTCAGTCATGCCTGTAAATATCGGACCGAGGGCAAAGTTACATAGCACAACGATTGTCACGTTGACTAAATTATTGGTAATAAGGATTGTTGCAAGAAATCGCTCCGGTTGATTGAGTATCTTACGTATTTGTTCGCCCGGTTTGTTGTCGTCCAGACGTTCATCTTCGGAGTCTATGGAGAAAAAGGCTATCTCACTTCCTGATACAAAGCCCGACAAAAATAGACAAAGCACTGCCATTGAAAGTGCTATTATCTGCGGAGCTCCAAAATTAATTACTTCTGCTAAAATGCTACACACTATCTGGGTAGCAGGTAAAGGGTCTACGTCCAAAATATCTTGCTATTGGTTAATAATGTGGCTGTCGTCGTGCATTGAGTATGATGCCGTGAGCCGTTATATCCGCAAAGATACAAAATTTTGTCGAAAGCACAATATTAGGGAATATTTTAGGAATGAAACAGATAGAGCCCGTACTCCAATTTTGATTTAATCGGCTACGGGCTCTATTCTTTATGGTTCTATTTATTTCTTCCCGTTAAGTGTTTTTATCAATTCAATTTCTTTGGCATCGAAAGGAGTGCCGTCGGGACGAATAATGTCGTGGAACCACACTTTGGGTTCTTCTCCCGATGGTATTTGTTCCCCCCAAGAGTAAATAGTATTAGTCTTACCTTTGACAAAGCCCCAGTTGATTGCTCCTACATTCATCTCTTTCAATATCGGCATTATTTTTTCAAATGTGCTGCCATTGGTGCGCGCCATATACTCTGTGCACACCATCGGACGATTTTGCATTCTAAGCACTTGGGCGATGGTGCGATGACGATCCGGTCCATCGTAATTGTGATAACTTATAATGTCGGAATTGTTGATGCTGAAGTGATTGAGTTCATTGTATGCAGGATTATCGTAGCACCACACGCCAACAGTTAGCGGCTGCGACGGGTTGCATGCTCTCGCCCATTCAAATGCTTTTTTTACCAAGGGTAATGACGACCCCTCATGACCATTATTACCGGGCTCGTTGTATAAATCCCAGAATAGAATTCGCTCATCGTTGGCAAACGTACCGACAATTTCCTTTACATAAGCTTCAAGGCGTGGGTATAGTGTCGCCGGGTCCTGACGCAAACTTACCGACGGGTCGCGAAGCCACCCTGAATTATGCACTCCGGGCTTGGGCTCCGGCTGTTTCCCGTATTGAGATTCTGCATTCCAGCAATCATCAAAGAATACGAAATGAGGGCGTATGCCATGACTCTTGCATATATTCAAAAATTCATCGATTCGTTTTACAAATTCTTCTCCCTCGTTTTCCCACACAACGCTACTCAAAAACACTCGCATTGTGTTGAATCCTAATTCTTCTGCTATAGCAAGTTCTTTATCAATAAGTTCGGGTGACCATGTGTCGGCACTCCACATCTCGATTTGATTTATTGCATTCGACGGTGTATAATTACACCCTGAAAGCCATGGCAACTTAGCGCTCCATGCTGCTGCCTTTGCCTCGCTCCAGCGCTCTGACTTTTTACAACAGTTATTCTGTTTTCCGCATTGAGCCTTTTCTTGCTGGCATCCTGTGGTTGCACATAATCCAACGGCTGCGACAATCAGTAAAGCAAAAAATTTTCTAATCATCATGTTTCGTTTTTATGTTAGTAATGTTTTGTGTAAAGAGATTGGGAATGTCATAATCTCTCTTAATTCTTTTGCAAATATAATATTTTTCACCGAAATAATATCGGACTTTTAACCTTCTTAGTTGTGAGGTTAATTCAATAATAGTTAAATCGTTAAATTTAGTTTGCAATCATATCCTACTCTACTGAATTTTTTGGCATTTGGATGTAAATGATTAAATTTGCGTGTTAAAAAATAGATTGAATATGAAAATTGCTCTTATCGGTTACGGTAAAATGGGCCGAATGATTGAAAATATTGCTCGACAAAGAGGTCACGAAATTGTTGCTGCCATCGACATCAACAATCAAGAAGATTTCGATTCTGAAGGCTTCCTATCGGCCGACGTTGCTATCGAATTTACAGTCCCTTCAACTGCTGTTGCCAACTACGAACGTGCTTTCCAACGTGGCATTCCGGTAGTTTCCGGCACTACTGCTTGGGGTAAAGTTGAGGATTTGCGACCCATGATTGAAAAATACGACGCCACATTCTTCTGGACTTCTAATTTCAGCGTGGGTGTCAACATCTTCTTCGCTGTTAATCGCTATCTCGCTCGCATTATGAATCATTTCGGTCAATATCATCCCGATATGCTCGAAATTCATCATGTTCATAAACTCGACCACCCAAGCGGCACTGCAAAAACTCTTGCCGAGGGTATTATTGATGAGACTACTCGTATAGAGAAATGGACCGAGGATACCCCCGACGCAAATTCTATTTTCATTGACCATCGTCGCGAAGGTGAAGTCCCCGGCACTCATATAATCAACTGGAAATCACCTGTCGACACTATCACTTTAGGCCATGAAGCCAATTCGCGCGAAGGCTTTGCTTTAGGTGCTGTTATTGCAGCTGAATACACCAAAGGCCGCCATGGCATCCTTTCTATGGAACAATTAATGGGCGATATCCTTAAATAACACGATTTTACGCTATGAATTCCAACGCAAAAAACAACGAAAAATTTCTCGACAAAGTCAAAGCAAGTCTGCGTGCTCGCACTTCGAATATTAAAACAACTCGGTGGGTGCGATTCGGCATCGTAGCTGCTCTTTGGATTGCTTTTACGATTTGGATGCAGACATGGTGGCTTGCCCTCGTGCTTTTCCTCCTTTTCGACATCTACATCACCGGCTATATTCCATTCACTTGGTGGAAACATAGTAAAAATAAGACTGTGCGCACCGTGATGGCTTGGGTCGATGCGTTGGTTTATGCAATCATTCTCGTGTACTTCGTGTTCAACTTCATCGGACAAAACTACACCATCCCATCCTCTTCGCTCGAAAAGACGCTACTCACCGGCGACTATCTTTTCGTCAACAAGATGACCTACGGTCCGCGTGTGCCGATGACTCCCATTCATTTCCCCTTGGTTCACAACACGTTGCCTTTCCTCAATTGCAATAGCTATCTTGAGTGGCCCCATGTGAAATATCGTCGTCTAAGCGGATTTCGTAATGTTGAGTCGGGCGACATCGTTGTATTCAACTTCCCCGCCGGCGACACTGTAATGACCAAATGCCCCAATCCCGACTACTATCAGCTCGTGGCTTTGAAGGGGTATGAGGCGGTCAACAACAACGAAGCCGTTTTCGGCAAAAAAATCACCCGACCTGTCGACCGTCGCGAAAACTATGTGAAACGTGCAGTCGGACTTCCCGGGCAACGCTTGAAAATCGTCGATGGCGACATTTATATCGACGGGCAGATGCAAGCAATGCCACGCGATGCTCAATTTGCCTACTATGTGATGACCGACGGCAACCGTTTGCCCGAAATTTTCTTCGACGAACTCGACATAGCAAAAGATGACCGCGTGTTGATGCAGACCCCTGTCGGATATCCTCCGGTTTATCGTTTGCCTCTCACTAAAGAGATGTTGGCAAAAGTGGAATCTTATCCCCATGTCACTACTGTCACTCGCGAGGACGCATCCGACGACCCTCTTAACATCTTCCCCTTCGAACTTGCCCAACGTGAAGGATGGACTCGTGCCGACTACGGAGGCAGCAACGGTATCCTTATCCCCCGAAAGGGTATGACTGTACCTCTCGACTACGACAATTGGCTCCTCTACGAACGAGCTATTCGTGTCTACGAAGACAACCCCTCTGCGCAGTGGAAAGATGGTAAAGTTTATATCAACGACCAACCCGTCGACACCTATACATTCGCGATGGACTACTACTTCATGATGGGCGACAATCGCGACAATTCGCTCGACTCTCGTTATTGGGGCTTCGTGCCTGAAGACCATATTGTAGGGACTCCGGTCGGCGTGCTTATCTCTTTCGATAAAGATAAATCTATCTTCAACGGCAAAATTCGTTGGAATCGTATTTTCCGCGATGCAAATCCCGATAAATGAGGCATTTCGGACAGATTGACCGGCAAATTTTACTCCCGATCCGTTATTTCGGCTCAGTGGAATATTATGCCACGATGGGGGCTTACGCTCGTGTAGTAGTCGACGATACCGCACGCTACGACAAGCGCCAAAAACCCACCCACCGCATGGACATTATTGACACTCACGGCGTAAAATCTCTCACGGTGCCGGTAAGTCGTCCCGACAACTTCTCCGGACAATTACATTGGAACAACATCGCCATTTCCCAACATGGGCAGTGGTGGCACGTCATTGCCGAAACGTTGGCATCGGCCTATGGGCGCACTCCTTTCTTTGAATTTTACATCGATCGGCTACTTCCTTTTTTC
>JAFXHY010000192.1 GCA_017536215.1 Muribaculaceae bacterium
ATGGTCGCGTGCCATTCCTACGCGTGCATTGAATATTGCACCGGCAAACCAATGCTTGTTGTTCCACACCACTGAAAGTTCACTACGTGCAAGTGCTGTGAATGATAATTTTTTTGTTGTTGTGTCAATGTAATATCCGTCCGATAACCCATACATGAGTTGTCCGGTTGCTCCCAACACCCAGTGCCGGGCAAATACCCAGTTGTATCCGTAGCCTCCGGATAAAATGTAATTGTGAGTTTTTAATATGTAATGATTGTTGGGGATGTCGTTGGGGATTGCTTCTGCCATATCTTCGGGCAGTCCATTTAAATCGAAATCATATTCGACACGCCCGTAGGAGAATCCGGCAAAAAATGAGCCTGCCGAGCGTTTCTGTACTCTGGAAAAAGCAAATGCTGCGGCATGAGAATAGTGCTTGTGGGAGAAATAATAAGAGATATCGAGTCCCCACGATGTGTTGTCAATCCCGTTATACACTAAATCAGGATTATAACCATTTTTGCCATAGGGTTTGAAGGAATTGATATGAGAGCCGGTGTTGTTCTGGATAAAATATAGACTTGCGTTGAACAACATGCAGTTAAATCCAAACACCCAACGTCGCTTTGCTTCTTCCCCTCCATTGAAATAGCGAGATATGTTCTTATCATAACCTACCGACAGCGCCAAATATTGAAGATGCAACCCGATAGACGTTGAGGGGTTGGATACCATAGACATATCAGTGCCGTTCTCGAAGTGCAAGTCGTATCTGTCGGTCCATGTCTCTGTGCGCACCTTCGTGTTCCATTTGTAGCCGGTGCCATCAACGTAGACTGTGTCGTAGCCATTGAAAAATTTATCCCCCCAGCGATAAGTGTTTACGCAAAAACGAGGGAATTTCCCCCAGCTGGCAATAGAGTCAAGGTCAAAACTGATTGCCTTAACAGAGATTGTGCCGACAATTGTCAGTAGTAGCCACAGTATTCTACCTTTCACTCTATTTTTTTTAGTTAATAATTGAACTCAATTGGATGGTGCAAAGTTACGCAAAATCTTTCATCTATCGTCTCTTATTTTACGGATAATATGGCTAAATTGGTAGATAAATTGTAAAGAAGTCGCAAAATAGTATTTATTGAAATAGCAGATGATGATTAAAAATGGCTGAAAAATATAAATTTATTTGCATTTCTGTCAAAAAAGTGTGCATTTTTTTGCTAATACGGGCTTTTTTGAATACTTTTGCGAAATTATGATAAAAAATTATGTTTCATAGCATATTTTCAATCGCTTAACATTGCCAAGGGATACATTAGTTTGAATATGAATTGCGGTTTAAACGATAATCCCAGAACAATAGGACAATTTTTTTAGAATAAATGCTTCAATAATATTAAATAATATCAAAATGTCTACCCCGTTAAGAAGCGCAACAAGCACATCAGGTCGCCGTATGGCCGGCGCACGTGCCCTTTGGCGCGCAAATGGTATGAAAGAGGAACAAATCGGTAAGCCGATTATTGCTATTGTCAATTCGTTTACTCAATTTGTCCCCGGTCATACTCATCTGCACGAAATAGGACAAATTGTAAAAGCAGAAATAGAAAAACTCGGTTGCTTTGCTGCTGAATTCAATACGATAGCAATTGATGATGGAATTGCTATGGGCCACGACGGAATGTTATATTCTCTTCCCTCGCGCGATTTAATTGCCGACTCGGTTGAATATATGGTCAATGCCCATAAAGCCGACGCTATGGTATGTATCTCCAATTGCGATAAAGTGACCCCGGGAATGTTGATGGCTGCTATGCGTCTTAATATTCCTGCGATATTTGTCAGTGGTGGGCCGATGGAGGCCGGTCGTCTTGGTGAACGTGCCCTCGACCTTATTGATATTATGATAGACTCAGCAGATACTTCGGTTGATGACGCAACAGTTGCCGAGCTTGAACGTCGTGGGTGCCCTACTTGTGGCTCTTGCTCAGGTATGTTTACCGCCAACTCTATGAACTCGCTCAATGAGGCAATTGGCTTGGCTCTCCCCGGAAATGGAACTATTGTTGCTACTCATATTAACCGCACTGAGTTATTTAAAAAAGCAGCTAAAAAGATTGTAGAAAACACTTATGCTTTCTACGAAAATGATGATACTTCGGTGTTGCCTCGTTCGATTGCATCACGTCAGGCAATTCTTAATGCAATGACTCTTGATATCGCAATGGGAGGCTCTACAAATACTGTGCTCCATCTTCTTGCAATTGCCAATGAAGCCGGTGCCGATTTCAAAATGGACGATATCGATGCTTTGTCGCGCAAAACGCCTGTACTTAGCAAAGTAGCTCCTAATTCCCACTATCATATTCAAGATGTCAATCGTGCCGGTGGTATTTTGTCGATTATGAAGCAACTCGCCGATGCCGGTTTGCTTGACACATCAGTTAAACGTGTCGACGGGTTGACTCTTGCTGAGGCTATTGATAAATATGCGCTCGAAGGTAAGGCATTCGACGAAGAGGCAAAAGAGTTGTGGTTGTCAGCTCCCGGAGAGGTGAAAAATCTCACTATGGGTTCACAAAATACCCGTTACGCCACTCTTGATAGCGATCGCACCAATGGTTGTATACGCGATGTAGAGCATGCCTACGTTAAAGATGGCGGATTAGCAGTGCTTAAAGGAAATATTGCGCTCGACGGCTGTGTAGTAAAAACTGCCGGGGTTGATGAAAGCATATTCCGTTTCCGTGGTCCCGCAAAAGTGTTCCGTTCGCAAGATGAAGCCGTTGAGGGTATCCTCGGCGACAAAGTCATTGCCGGAGATGTAGTGGTTATAACTTATGAAGGCCCCAAAGGTGGACCGGGTATGCAGGAAATGCTTTACCCGACAAGCTATATAAAAGCAAAACATCTTGGAAAAGAGTGTGCACTTATCACCGACGGACGTTTCTCAGGAGGTACATCCGGATTGTCGATAGGCCATATCTCTCCTGAAGCCGCTGCTGGTGGCAATATTGGATTGGTACGCGATGGCGACATAATCGAAATTGATATTCCGGCTCGTACTATTCGTGTAGATGTGTCGGATGAAGAACTGGCTGCACGTCGATTAGTGGAAGAAGCATTTGGCAACGATGCCTTCACTCCTCGCGGACGTGATAGGGTTGTGTCAAAAGCTTTGCGCAATTATGCTGCGGCGGTGACATCGGCCGATAAAGGTGGAGTCAGAATGTAATACCGAACTATATTAATTGTAAAAAATTGTAGTACAATTTAATAAGGAAACGATAATTATATGAGCAATAAGATTAACGGAGCGGAAGCCCTTATCCGTTCGCTTATAAACGAGGGGGTAGACACGGTGTTCGGGTATCCCGGTGGCGCCATTATTCCTGTCTACGATAAGCTCTACGATTATACCTCACAGTTGAAACATATATTGGTGCGCCACGAGCAAGGTGCAACACACGCTGCTCAGGGATACGCACGCGCAACAGGTCGTACGGGTGTAGTAATCGTTACATCAGGTCCTGCTGCTACCAATGTTATAACCGGGCTTTCCGATGCACTAATGGACTCAACACCTCTTGTGGTCATTACCGGTCAGGTATCATCTTCGTTGCTTGGCAGTGATGCTTTTCAAGAAACAGATGTTGTTGGTATTGTTCATCCTATCACCAAGTGGGCTGTGCAAATCCGACGCGCGGAGGATATTCCGGCTGCAGTAGCTCGTGCATTCTATATCGCCAACAATGGTCGCCCGGGACCCGTAGTTCTTGACATTGCTAAAGATGCTCAAGTTGGTTTGCTTGATTTCAAGCCTGCTACTTGCGATTTTATTCGCTCATATATCCCTGTCCCAACAATTAATAATGCCGATATCATAGAAGCTGCGCGATTGCTCAATTATGCAGAGCGTCCTATGATACTCTCCGGACATGGGGTGATGATTTCCTCTGCGGAAGAACAGTTGCAAATGCTTGCTGAAAAAGCTGATATCCCGGTTGCTACAACTTTGTTGGGATTGTCGACAATGCCTTCCGACCACCCCTTGTATAAAGGTATGCTTGGTATGCATGGTAATATCGGGCCCAACTACAACACCAACCGCGCGGATGTAATTTTGGCAATTGGTATGCGTTTCGACGACCGTGTGACCGGGCGCATTGAAAGCTATGCTCCCAATGCAAAAATAATACATGTCGACATTGATTCTTCGGAGTTCAACAAGAACGTGAAAGCTACGTTGACAATCCATGCCGATGCTCGTCAGGCGCTCGATGCGCTCCTACCACACATCAATCAAACGCGTCGTACAGAGTGGCTTGACTCCTTTGTGCCATGCGAAGAGATAGAAACTGAAAAAGTTATCAACCCCGAACTGTATCCCGGTGAAGGTTTGATGAAGATGGGAGAAGTAGTCAATCTAGTTAGTCGTGCTTTTGAAGATAAAGCGATTGGAGTGACCGACGTCGGACAAAATCAGATGTTTGGGTCGAGATATTTCCGATTTACCCAACCACGTTCATTCCTATCATCGGGAGGTCTTGGTACAATGGGATTCGGTTTGCCTGCTGCGATTGGTGCCAAAATGGGGTGTCCTGAACGTGAAGTCGTTCTTTTCGTTGGCGATGGTGGATTCCAAATGACAATACAAGAACTTGGCACTATATTAGAGTATGGTACGGCGGTTAAAATCGTACTTCTCAACAATAACTTCCTCGGCAATGTGCGACAGTGGCAACAGTTGTTCTTCAACGGACGTTTTTCGCAAACACCTATGGTCAACCCCGACTTCGTGGCGATATGCGAAGCTTATGGAATTAAAGCCGAAAATGTAGATGACCGCTCTCAACTATCCGACGCTATTGACCGAATGGTCAAAAGCAAGAGTGCATATCTGCTTAATGTGAATATCGACCCCACTGATATGATTTTCCCCATGATACCTCTCGGTGCTGCCGTAGATGAAATGTTGGTCAACCCTAACGAGATGTTTAAATTGTAATGAGTTATGGAAAAACAATTATATACAATTTCGGTATTTACTGAAAATAATGTCGGGGTTCTTAATCAAGTGACAATTATATTTACGCGCCGTTGCATCAACCTTGAAAGTTTGTCGGCAAGTGCAACTTCAATCCCGGGCGTTCATAAATTGACATTGACAGCCTATGGTGAACGTCGGCAGATGGAGAAAGTAGTGCAACAAATTGAAAAACGTATTGACGTAATCAAAGCATTCCTGCACACCGACGACGAAATAGTTTATCAAGAAGTAGCTCTCTATAAAGTCCCAACCGACCGATTATTGATTGAAAGCAATCTTGAAAACATCATACGACATCACGGTGCAAGAATTCTTGACATAACTCAAGAATATACCATTCTCGAAAAGACAGGACATAATAACGAAACAGAAGCTCTTTTCGAAGAACTTAAACGTTATGATATTCGTCAGTTCGTGCGTTCAGGGCGTGTGACAGTTACAAAATCTCCGATTGAGCATGTGTCCAACTACATAGAGTTGATGGAGCGATTGCATCCTACAACCAACACTCCCGACGCTGATTAATTCCCTAACTAATATTTCAGTAAAAATATTATCTTTGCCAGAGTTAAAACAATAATTTTAGGAAATGGAAAAGAAACTTTCAGAATTTCGTACAGACTATTTCTTGAGCGCTGCCGACTGCAATGCGCAGCAAGAAATCTCATTGCCACTCCTTGTGCAAGGGCTTTTGGATATAGCAACGGCTCATGCCAATGCCCTAAACGTGGGCTACGAGCGTTTGTTAAAAGATAACAATGCTTGGGTTTTGTCCCGACTAAGTATCGAACTTTCACATTTCCCTTCGGTAAATAAATCATATAGCTTGACTACATGGGTGGAAGATTTAAATCGACACTACTCTGAGCGTATAGTAGAAATCCGCGACGAAAAAGATGAGGTGATTGGATATGGGAGATTGACTTGGGTGGCAATAAATATTACAACGCGTCGTCCGGCCGACCTTACACCTTTGCTTGATGATATCGTGCCGAGTCGAAATCGTTGTCCCATAGAGCGAGCTCCTCGAATGGGTGCAATAGGAACGCCCGATAGAGTTTCGACTTATCAATTCCGTTATTCCGACATTGATTTCAATCGCCACGTTAACTCCACAAAATATATTCAACTTATATTGGATCGTTGGGGACTTGACCATTTCGACCATAATCAAGTGTGCCGTTTCGACATATCATATCATGCCGAAGCCCATTTTGGAGATGTTGTTGAAGTGAGAAGCAAGGGAGATGATGAAATTCAAGATATCGAAATCGCGCGCGATGGTGCTGTTTGCACCCGAGCTCGAATTAAATTCACTTCTCGCAATAAATAGTATTAAAAAAATAAAGCTAAAAAGCTGTTTAAAAATAAAAATTTACATAAAAAGCGAAATATTTATCGCAAATTGCAAGGAAAATCGCAAAATTTGTGTAAATTTGCATCAAAATAAAGGTACAATATTTTAAGAACCAAAATAATTGCTCAAATCATGGCAAAAATGAATTTTGGAGGTGTGGAAGAAAATGTTGTTATCCGCGACGAATTCCCCCTCGAGAAAGCACGTGAAGTGCTCAAAGATGAAACAATCGCAGTGATAGGTTATGGCGTTCAAGGCCCCGGTCAAAGTATGAACCTCCGCGACAATGGCTTCAACGTTATCGTTGGTCAGCGTGCCGGAAAAACTTTCGACAAAGCAATTGCCGATGGTTGGGTGCCCGGTGAGACGCTTTTCTCAATTGAAGAAGCTGCTGAGCGCGCAACTATAATTATGTGTCTGCTCTCAGATGCTGCTGTAATGTCAGTATGGCCTACATTGAAACAATATCTCACTCCCGGTAAGGCGCTATATTTCTCTCATGGCTTTGCTATCACTTGGAGCGATCGTACAGGTGTTGTTCCTCCTGCCGACGTTGATGTTATCATGGTTGCACCAAAAGGCTCAGGTACTTCTTTGCGTACTATGTTCCTCGAAGGTCGTGGCTTGAACTCTTCTTACGCAATTTATCAAGACGTTACAGGTCGTGCCTACGATCGCACTATCGCTCTCGGTATCGGTGTAGGTTCAGGTTACCTCTTCGAAACTACTTTCCAACGCGAAGCTACTTCCGACCTTACAGGTGAACGTGGATCTCTCATGGGTGCTATCCAAGGTCTTCTCCTTGCTCAATACGAAGTGCTACGTGAAAATGGTCACACACCTTCTGAGGCTTTCAACGAAACAGTGGAAGAACTTACTCAGTCACTCATGCCTCTATTTGCTAAAAACGGTATGGACTGGATGTACGCTAACTGCTCTACAACTGCACAACGTGGTGCTTTGGACTGGATGGGCCCGTTCCACGATGCTATCAAGCCCGTGGTTGAAAAACTCTACAACAGCGTTAAAACCGGTAACGAAGCACAAATCTCTATCGACGCAAACTCTAAGCCCGACTATCGTGTTGGTCTTGAAGAAGAGCTCAAAGCGTTGCGTGAAAGCGAAATGTGGCAAACTGCCGTTACTGTTCGCAAACTTCGCCCCGAAAACAACTAATCGAGACAATTGCTTAAATGCAATAATAAAGCATTTTAAAGATACTGAAACGGGAAGAGATACAAGGCTCTTCCCGTTTCTTTTTATTATTTTTCTATTCGTGTTAAATCCTGATTAATTCAAGGGTATATAGCTCTGTATGCAATATAGGTAGATTCCTTTACGGCATTTCATTGGTATTTTTTGGAATTTATGTTATTATACGGCTCGTAATATTCATCGTTGAAAATTTTTGTAATCCACTCCTCCGCCTCCATATTAATATGTTTCAATCGAAGAATATTCCGTTCTATTTTATTTGTAATTGCATATACTAATTGCATGATTTGTTCGAATTGTATATTAAAAGGGTCATCATATGAAAATGTATAACCAAGAATATCAATGGTCTCATTTATGTTTTTGCCATTTATTCTCAACTTTATGCGCCATTCTGATGACGCTGAGCATATTGCATGGGGCTCATTGATATACTTATCCTTTATAACAGAATTGTGGGAGGAATAGAGGTCGTATAATAAGGCTTTGAAACAATTGGCGACCTGTGGTTTTAAGGTAATAATGATGTATTCATTTGTAAAGTAATTATCCATGGTTTGTGCTTTACACATATAAATAGAATCATTCAATATTAACTGAACATTTAATATTTCTGAGGGGAAGCATCCTTCCGCATTATAGTCAGCGTTTATGGCACATTCAAAATCATTAATATTGGATATTTTTGGCCTATTTATAGGCATAGATTTAGGCATAGTATCTGCATTGACATCTACTTGCGCAAAAATAGGGATTAAAAATAATGCAATTATAATTAATATATCTTTCATTTTACATTATAATATTTAAAGTATTTGTTATATAAATTTTGAGAAGCTATTTGTATCAAAGTAGTAATCGTAGTATTCGTCATGAAATTTATCTTTTATCCAATCAGGAA
>JAFXHY010000193.1 GCA_017536215.1 Muribaculaceae bacterium
AACCATTTCATTTGGTATTTTCCTTGCTCGATTTGGTCGTGAATGGCGTTGTAGATGTCGGTAATGGCAGGAATGTCGGCGGGGAGTCCTTTTCTGATTTTCATATTTCGACCGGCTTTTGCACAATTATTTTAGGAATATCCACGCGGCTAGTGGTGTTTCGCCGAGAGGCAGGAACGAGGAGGAAGATATCCCCCACAAAAAGTTGGCGGTGATTTTGTCGGACGCCACGGGATTGAGTGAGTTGTATCTTACTCGACCTTGGCTGCTATGGATTATAGAACCGCAGTCGTCGATTAGCAGGGCTACGTGGGTGATACGTTTGGTCGTCGGGTTGCCGAAGAATGCGAGGTCGCCGGCTTTAAGTTGGCACCAATCGAGGATTTTGTTGCCCATAAGGGCTTGACGTGAGGCGTCGCGTTGAAGGAGTCGGCCGTTGAGCCAATAGGCTACCCATGTCATTCCTGAGCAGTCCATTCCTTTGGGTGACATTCCGCCCCAGAGATATGGGGCACCAAGGTTGTGGGTGGCGTAGGCGATGATATCGGATATTGATAGTTGCTGACTGCTCCACGGGAATAGTGGCATCGCGGCGTCGGTCGGGATAAATCCTATACGATTGTCGGGGAGAATGACGTGGATTTTGGTTGAGTCGGATGGAGATTGAGCATTGAGTTGGAGAATAGCTCCGGGTACGATGTCGGAAATTTGCGAGCCAAGGGAGTCGGTAATGGTGATTTCTTTATGACTGTTTACTATAACTCGGTCGGAGGCACGCCATGCGTCGTATTGCTCAGGAGACAGAGGGTGGAGGGTGTTATTGATGATGTATCCTTTGTAGCCATCGATAGTTTCGACAAGTGACCACTCCCCTTTCGATTCGATGATTTTGACCGGGAATCCCATGAGTTGCTGAGTGACGAGTTCGCCGGAGTGGGAGGGTTTGGAGCGCACGAAGGCAGTGGAAATGTCGATGAGCGCGTAGGTGTCGGCTGCGGTTGCAATCATCATTGAGGCGATTATTGCAATGGCTGATAGTATGTAATGACGAATAATCATATCAATTTTTCGATGGGATAAACATAAGGGTTGAAAAGAAAACCATGAAATAGCTGAAATTGCGCGCTATCTCATGGTTTTATGTTTTAGAGGGGTTTATCGCGCGGTGATTTCGCTGATAACGTCCTTGATTTGATTGACGAGGATGTTGGCTCTATCGACATCGGCAGCTTCGGCATAGATGCGGATAATCGGTTCGGTGTTTGATTTGCGCAAATGTACCCAAGAGTCGGCAAAGTCGATTTTCACGCCGTCGATATCGGTGATTTGCTCGACAGCAAAACGCTCTTTCACTGAGGCGAGAATAGCATCGACATCGATTTCGGGGGTGAGTTCTATTTTGTTTTTAACTATTTCGTATTGGGGATATGTGGCTTTAAGTTCGGTCACTTTCTTACCGCTTTTAGCGAGCAAAGTGAGGAATATAGCGACTCCGACCAAAGCATCACGACCATAGTGGGCTTCGGGGTAGATTACACCGCCATTACCTTCTCCACCGATAACGGCTCCGGTTTCTTTCATTTTGGTGACGACGTTAACTTCGCCAACAGCAGCTGCAGAATAATTGCAACCGTGACGACGAGTGACATCGCGCAAAGCACGTGAGGAACTGAGGTTAGACACAGTAGAGCCGGGTGTGTGGCTTAGGATATAGTCGGCAACAGCTACGAGGGTGTATTCTTCGACAAACATTTCGCCATTTTCCATTACGATAGCCAAACGGTCGACGTCGGGGTCGACAACGAAACCTACATCGGCTTTTTCAGAGCGCATAAGGGCAGAAATGTCTGTGAGGTTTTCGGGGATTGGCTCCGGAGTGTGGGCAAAATGTCCGGTAGCTTCGCAATTTAGTTTGATGACATTTTTCACGCCGAGCGCGTTGAGCAAACGAGGGATGATAATACCACCCACGGAGTTAACTGCATCAACGGCAACTGTGAAGTTGGCATTGCGGATGGCGTCGACATCAACGATTGGTAGGTCGAGGACTTTTCGGATATGTTTATCGTCGTAAGTGTTGTTTATATATATGCTACCAATGTTGTCGACATCGGCAAATTCAAGTTCGCCACTTTGAGCAATAGCAAGAACTTCTTTTCCTTGAGCATCGTTGAGGAATTCGCCATTTTCGTTGAGTAATTTGAGCGCGTTCCATTGCTTAGGGTTGTGAGATGCAGTAATAATAATGCCACCACAAGCTTTCTCTTCTACGACAGCAATTTCGGTAGTTGGAGTTGAAGCAAGTCCGATGTTAACAACATCAAACCCCATAGAAGTCAAAGTAGCGCACACGATGTCGGATACCATAGGGCCGGAAATACGCGCGTCACGTCCAACGACGATTTTGTTGGTAGAAACAGAAGTTGATTTTCGAATGAACGCAGCATAAGCTGCTGTAAATTTAACAATATCAATAGGAGAAAGGCCATCACCTTCGCGGCCACCGATAGTGCCACGTATGCCTGAAATCGACTTTATGAGCGACATATTGAATTAATGTTAGTTATGTTAAAGATAAGCAATAATTGAATCAAATTAGTAGGGCTGGCGGAAGTAGCGAAGGTTGTACATGTAAGGAACAACTGAAGCTATATCACTTGACGGGCCAAGTTGAGACTTAACTACGAGATTAACTTCGCAATCTACGCCAAGCAATTTCAAAGGCTCCTGAATTCCCATGCCATAGTTGCTTGCAGAAGAGAGAGCGGTGTTCCCGAAGCGGAAAGAAGTAGAGGGGAGTTGAAGGTTATCGGAGTTTCCGCTACCAACCCATTCGTTGAATTCATAGAAAATATTTAGATTATAACGCGTGTAGCGGAAATAAATAAGTTCGTCATTCTTGACACGATTGTCGCGATTTCCGGGGTTGATTACTTGCATATATAGATTGCTATCTTCGTCGATACGATAGTACGGAGCATTTTGCCCATATTCGAAAATAGTATCGGCAGGAATTTCGTTGACAACGCGGTGATTAGAGAGGAAGTAGTTAACGGCATGAGTTTCCTCGGTGAGAAGCTCAGCATAGCTTGTACCACTTTCACAACTTGAGAAAGAAATGGCTGAAGCAAATGTAGCAACAGCGAGCATACATAGGTGAGATAATTTCATTATTATAGTATAAACTTTATATTAAAATAAGGATATTAATTTAACATTTATTGTCGAGGAATTGCTTAACGTAATCTTCTATAACGTTTTCAAATTTAAGAACAGCATCGTCCATAGAGCCAAAAAACTCGCCACCGGCTGCATTTTTATGACCACCTCCATTGAAATGCTCTTCGCAAATTTTGTTAACAGCAAACTCTCCTTTCGAGCGCGCGGAAATCTTAATGTAGTCATTCTCTTCTCTAAAGAAGAATGAGAAGAAAATCTCAGGTATGCTTAGTGGTTTATTAACCAAACTTTCCGTGTCGCCTTTCTGATAATTGTAGGCATTAAGTTCGTCACGCGAGAGAGTTATAAGTGCGCCATTAAGGTTGTCGTATATTTTAAATTTTTTATCTAAAGCATAGCCGTTAAGTCGCAACCTATCAGGGGTGTTTGAGTTGTAAACATTGGAATAGATTGCATCTTTATTTATTCCTTTTTTTAACAATTCGCTGATTACGATATATAAATCGGGGTCGTTGGAATTGTATGAGAAGTTACCGGTATCGGTCATCATACCCGTATATATACATGTAGCGGCATTTTTGTCAATATAAGGGAAGAGTTCGAGTCGGCACAAAACACGGAATACCAACATAGCAGTAGATGACACTTCGGGATGCGAAATTTTAACATCAACAAAATCGGCAGGTGCTAAGTGATGATCAATCATAACTTTAGGCGCTTTAGACGCAGCAAACGCTTCAGCTACCCTATCGATGCGGTTCAGTTCGTTATAATCCAAAGCGAAAATCAAATCGGCATCGCGCAACAGGCTGTCGGCAAAATCTTTATATCGCCCGTAGTTAACAATCTCTTTAGCTCCGGGAAGAAACATAAGGTTGCGAGGGGGCAAATCGGGAATAACCACCTTAACAGATTTACCAATCGCATTAAGTACAATTGCTAACCCCAAAGAGCTACCAATAGCATCACCGTCGGGACCGACATGGCATGTAATCACAATCTTTTCGGTGACTTCGAGCAATTTGCGGAGTTCTTTGATTTTATTTTCGTCAACTATACGATTGAGCATATTTCTGTTTCAATTTAAGTTATTTTCATGGAGTTCCATTACTTTGAACTTACAAAGATAGCATAAATCGTCATCACAGCAAAGCAATTAACGTTTTTTGCATCACAAATACTTTCAACAAGCGAATGCAAAATTAGCGACAAAGTTTGTACATGCTTGTTGAAAGCACTTGAAATCAATGATGGTATAAAACTTTGTCAATTAAGTAAAAAATATGTAAATTTGTGCCAATTTTTAAATTTCAACTTAAAAAAATATAGATAAATAACAAATGAAAAAAACATTATGCAAAGCCGTTGTGGCTATTGTTGCAGTTGCAATCTCAGCGAGTGCTTATGGCACATCGCAGATAGCACGCATTGATAACTCTGCCACGAAATTTTTAGTTCCTACACAAAGGGAATGGAAGTCAATGCCGTCGATGCAACGCTCGACAGAAAAGTTGAAAATGCAAACAAGTTCAATTACTTTAGGCCCGTGTCAGGGATATTCATTTGTAGAAGGACCAAATGGGGAAGAATGGATTGCGATACAAAATATGACAGAGTCGACAACTCAAAAATATTATTACACAAAATCAGATGTAGTGCTCTATAACACATCCGGAGAAAAAACGGGAGAATTTACTATAGAGATACCTGAAGGGATGAGTGTAAATCAGATTAACATAGGAAGTGTAGTAACAAATCGCTTTTTCGACACAAAATCGTCTACAGAGGAACTTCCTGTGACACTTCATGTTGTTTCCGGACCCGGAGTTTCATCATTTGTTACCTATATATATAACATAGCAACGGGAGAAAAAAAGGAAACGAGCTACGAAGGTTTTATAGACATTGTCCCCTATTCAACGGGATATAGTACAGATTATGTAGCAATAGTAAGTCGCACAAGCACAAATGGTAGTGGGACAGAGATAGCTTGTTATGATATTTATCAAAAAGCTTCATACTCAACACCCGATGCAGCGACTTTGAAGCACACGTTTGAAGTTCCTTCAAAATTGGCACAATATCAAATAGGGAAGGTACTTAATGTGTATGGTTTAGACAATAGCTTATACTATGTAGTGACACAATATGAGCAGGAATATATGGCACCTGAGACATATGAGCCACCTTATGATATGATACCTACAGCGGGGAATAATTTTGTTATTACAATATATGACAAAAATTTTGTCGAAATTAACACGATGAAATTAGCTGTGCCAGTAGAGGCCGGCTATATTACACAATATGGTTTGGGATTGTTTGGCATCTATGAATTTACAAATGGATTTTGGAGTGGCGACGACAACATGAATATAGTAGTAGGTCGGTCGACAATGGACATTTCAAACGATTCAGAAAGCATAGCCTTTGATGCATATGACTCCGAAGGGAATTCAATCGTATCTATAGCCAGTGGCATCAGCGATTGGTTTTCGATGTATGATATACCCGGACAATCGAAGCAGATGGCATTCTTAGCATCTGACGGCACAACCCTATCAATGGTAGATATCCCATCATGTAATCCTGTTATCACGTTCGGCAACAAAATTGGAGGATATGCAATCTCAACTAATATAGACCGATATCAGGTAGGAGACACCTATGAGTACATAATAGGCTTACCCGAAGCACAATTAGCTGATAGCGAATATCATGTTGGATATGCATGGGTAACAACCTCCGGAGCAATTGATCATATCGATTGGCTAAATGTAGGCAGTGGCTACCAAAATTGGACCCCACTTGTGATGGGAGAAGTACTCAATCCATATTTGTTTGAAACAGATGATGAACACGAGTATATGTTTATACTCAATAAAAAGGTGGCTGGGAAGACCGCGATGGTAGATGAAATCCGCGTGATGAAAGAAGATGGAACAGTAGTAAAGTTGTTCGAAGAAGATGCCGATGGAATTGGAGATTTGGGGTACACCTCAATTGTTGGACTTGACACAAATGCTTCAAAGCTATTTATGCCGTTTATGAATAGTTCGACCGATGAGATAACCATACAGATGGAAGAGTTGCCATTCGGAATGTTTGTAGGAGGCGAAGGTAGCGAAGAGTCACCCTATCAAATATCAAGTGTCGGAGATTTGGCAATGATATCACGAGATACTGCTGCTCATTATATAGTGGTTAACGACATCAATATGAGTGAGTATGGAGAATGGTCGGCAATCCCGACGTTTACCGGAGTACTTGATGGAGGGAACTTTACACTAAATAATTTATACCTCACGGATAAAAATGGTAATGCGGGCTTATTTGCAATGACAGAAGAGGGTGCGGTGATAAAGAATCTTCGCATAGAATCTCCAATTGTAGAACTATCGAACGATGCATATGAAGCCGGAGTACTTGTAGGGAATGCAACCGGAGCAACAATATCAAATGTACAAATCAAAGGAGCAAAGATAAACGGCAATGACGCATATTGTTCAATCGGAGTAGTAGCGGGGAATGCATATTTCAATACCACTATTACCGACTGCTATATAAAAGACATAGAAATTGATGCCCCAATGTCGAGTGGTGTTGGCGGTATAGCCGGAACAACAGGAACCGCGGTTCTTATCACATCATGCGCAACATCCGGGAAGATTGTCGCCGGGAATACAATTGGCGGCATCAGCGGAGCATCGGGTACAGATTGTGCGATAAATGATTGCCACGTAAATATGACTATCAGCGGAGAAAACGGAATCGGCGGAGTAGTCGGGACCGATAGCCGAGGAGGTATTTATCACTGCTACGTAGAAGGAGAACTCACAGCTACAATGGCCGATTCTTGGAATGGGCATATGCTTGGTGGCGTTGCTGGTTATCTTGAGCCAACGTTTGCCGAAACAGAAAAGATAATATCAAACAATGTTGTAGCGGTTAACCGCATGACAGCAGAGGGAGATGAAATTAAGACAAGCCACCGTGTAGTAGGCTATTCTCGCTATGATGCCGACATGAAGGAGGCACAGTGGGATTCGACCATAGTACCTGAAGCAGAAGAAGGTCTTGAAAATAACTACGTTGTAGAAAACTTGGATATTGTAGATAACACAATAGCAAATAACCAAACCACAACAGAAGGAGAGACAGTAGCAGAGAGTGCACTTGGCAAAGCATTCTATGAAGGTCTTGGCTTTAAATATGGCAATGAGTCAAGCAATCCATGGGCAACTAACACTGCAACAAGTATCTATTTGTATTTCGAAGATCCTAATTATGCAGGAGTAGAAGAATTGGTTGTAGACCAAAACAAGGGAATCATAGTTGTTGGTAAAGAAATTGAAGCAGCAGGCGCAGTAGCAATTGAAGCATACAATGTATCAGGAGTTAAAGTTGGTGTAAGCAATAGCGAAGCTCTTAGCGCATCGAATTTGACAAGTGGCATATATGTAGTTGTAGCCACATATGCTGATGGTAGCAAATCAACAGCTAAGGTGATAGTGAGATAAAAAAATCTATCATAACGAAAAAGAGGTCGGTTTGAAAAAAAAATCAAGCCGACCTTTTTCTTTTGATGAGGTTAAAATCGAAAAGAAATGTAATAAAACAACATGGATAATATTATTTTATAATTGCACACATTTCAAAAGCGATTAAAACAAATGCAATTACAATCACCTAATACAATGAAATACAGGGACATAAATTTAATCCAATCAATAAATTACGAATATTCACGAATGCAATCGAATAATAATCGAGAATGACAAAATAATTTTCCAAGAAAACAGTTGGGTAAAAGTGAGAAAATAGCGCAAATTTGTGAAAAATATTTTTTAAATTTGCAGTTAATTTTTGAAGTGAAGTAAAAATCGATAAATTACGCATTGGCACTTCTAAAAATAAACACAACGAAACGAAACAAAAAACTAATTTATAAAAGTCAAAATGGCTGACGTAAAAAAGATTAACACAGCACTTATTTCCGTATTCCACAAAGACGGATTAGATGAAATCCTAAAAATGCTCAACGCCGACGGCGTAAAGTTCTTATCAACCGGAGATACAAAATCATTTATCGAGAGTTTGGGCTATGACTGCCAAGCTGTAGAAGATTTGACCGGTTACCCATCAATCTTGGGAGGTCGTGTCAAGACATTACACCCCAAAGTGTTTGGTGGGATATTAAACCGTCGTGAAAATGAAGGAGACCGCCAACAGATAGCACAATATGAGATACCCGAGATAGACTTGGTGATAGTAGACTTGTATCCATTTGAAGCGACAGTAGCATCAGGAGCATCCGATGAAGATATAATAGAAAAAATAGATATAGGAGGTATATCTCTAATCAGAGGAGCAGCAAAGAATTACAATGATGTAGTGATTGTAGCTTCAAAGCAACAATATTCACTACTTGCCGATATACTCAAAGAGAGTGGAGCAAACACAACATTGTCACAACGTCGAATGTTTGCCAAAGAGGCATTCTCAGTGTCATCGGGATATGACTCAGCAATATACAATTACTTTGCAGGAGAGGATGCTGATGATTTGCGAGTTCCATTGAATGGACAACGAGCAATGCGCTACGGAGAGAATCCCCATCAAAAAGGCTTCTTCTACGGAGATTTCAATGCAATGTTTGACCAGCTCCATGGGAAAGAGATTTCATACAATAACCTTCTCGATATAGATGCAGCGACACAACTTATTGCAGAATTTGGAGCAGAGCCCACATTTGCAATTTTGAAACACAATAACGCATGCGGTGTTGCCACACGAAGCACAATTTTGGAAGCATGGGTAGATGCATTGGCAGGAGACCCCGTATCGGCATTTGGAGGAGTTCTCATCTCAAATACAGAAATCGATGAGGCTGTTGCAGAAGAAGTCAACAAAATCTTCTTTGAAGTGATTATCGCGCCATCATACACAGAAGGCGCCCTCAATATCCTTGAGCAGAAGAAAAACCGCATAATTTTGGTGCAAAAACAACCGGCTCCTCGTAGCCGTCAATTCCGTTCGGTACTAAATGGTGCTCTCGTACAGGACCGTGATACAGCAACAGAAACACCGGATATGTTGACAATAGTAACGAAAGTAGCCCCGACAGCGGAACAAATTACCGACATGTTGTTTGCCAATAAGATAGTAAAGCAATCTAAGAGCAACGCTATCGTACTTGCCAAGGGAGGTCAGCTTTATGCAAGTGGTATCGGTCAAACATCACGAGTAGATGCACTACGTCAGGCGATAGCAAAAGCCAAATCGTTTGGATTTGATCTCAACGGAGCGGTAATGGCATCGGATGCATTCTTCCCGTTTGCCGACTGTGTAGAAATTGCGCATGAAGCAGGTATCAACGCAGTAATCCACCCCGGAGGTTCAATTCGCGACAATGATTCAGTAGAATATTGCGATGCACACGGCATGGCGATGGTAACGACCGGTATACGCCATTTCAAGCATTAAACACAAAATAAATAACCCAACAGAGATAAAACAAAGAAATGAGATTATTCAGCCTCACCAAAGAGATTGCTATTGACCTTGGGACAGCCAATACAATCATCATACACAATGATAAAATTGTTATCGATGAGCCCTCAATCGTGGCACTTGACCGCCGCACAGATAAATTGATTGCAGTAGGAAAAGAAGCACAATTGATGGAGGGAAAAGAGCCCGATAATATTCGCACAGTACGCCCACTGCGCAAAGGAGTAATTGCAGACTTCAACGCTGCAGAATTGTTGATTCGAGGATTGGTTAAGAAAGCGAGCAAAAAGAATAATTGGTTCTCTCCATCACTACGAATGGTAGTGGGAATCCCTTCAGGCTCAACAGAAGTTGAGATTCGAGCCGTACGCGACTCTTCAGAACACGCAAATGGTCGCGATGTCTATATGATTTATGAACCAATGGCAGCAGCCTTAGGAATTGGTCTTGACGTAGCCGCAGCAGAAGGAAATATGATTGTAGATATAGGCGGAGGGACAACCGAAATCGCAGTAATCTCATTGGGTGGTATAGTATCCAATAAGAGTATTCCAATTGCAGGCGATGACCTTACTGATGATATCCTCAACCATATGCGTCGAGCTCACAATGTCAGAGTCGGAGTACGCACAGCCGAGCAAATCAAGATGAATGTAGGCTCAGCATTGACCGAACTTGAGAATCCGCCGGAAGATTATATTGTGCATGGGCCCAACCAAATGACTGCATTACCGATGGAAATCCCAGTGTCATATCAAGAGATATCACATTGTATAGAGAAGTCTATATCAAAAATCGAGGCAGCGATATTAAGCGCATTGGAGCAAACGCCACCGGAACTATATGCCGATATCGTACATAACGGGATATGGTTGGCCGGAGGAGGTGCAAATCTACGAGGTCTTGACAAGCGATTGACCGATAAGATTGGTATTCAATTCCACATAGCCGAGGAACCACTTTTAGCAGTAGCAAAGGGAACCGGAGTGGCATTGAAAAATATAGATCATTTCTCATTCCTCATTCGATAAATCGTGTAAAATATCAAATCATTCCGGAGCCTATAAAAATGGTTTCGGAATGATTTATAAGATACAGCAAAGAAAGTTACAGCGGTGCGCAATCTCGTTGATTTTTTGATAAAATACAGCACATGGTTTGTATTCACATTCTATGTGATTATCAGTTGTATATTTCTATTTGACAAGAATCCCTATCAACATCATGTGTACATGACGTCGGCCGGGAAGCTTACAGCGGGTATATACGATATGTCGCATAATGTCACATCGTATTTCAACCTTCGCGAGACAAATGAAGAATTACAGTTGCAAAATGCTCGTTTGGAAGAAGAGCTGCTGAGCATGAAAGCAGAATTGCAGCAATATCAGGAGCGATACCATGCCGATACAATGACTGTCTTTGAACCGGTTCGCCCTTACAAATTTATCATAGCATCTGTAATCAATAATAGCATCTCTCGACCATATAATCATATTACCATCAATAAGGGGTCAAAAGATGGTCTACGCCCTGAAATGGGGGTAATAGACCAAAATGGGATTGTTGGCGTAGTGAACGTAGTTGGAGAAAATTATTCGCGATTAATTTCATTACTCAACCCAAACTTTCGATTATCGTGTAAAGTAAAAGGGAATGAAGCATTCGGCTCGTTGGTGTGGGACGGGAAAGACCCACAAATGGCATTGCTTGAGGAATTGCCTCGCCATGCAGTGTATAAAACGGGAGATACCATAGTGACGAGTGGCTACTCGTTGATGTTCCCTGACGGACTGCCAGTAGGAATAATTGCCGGAAGCGAGAAAACGATTGATGATAATTTCTACACCTTGCGCATCAAATTGTTGACAGATTTTTCTCGATTGTCGACAGTTAGAGTAATCTCAAGCGAAATGTCAAGCGAAATCAAAGAGGTAGAGACTAATAATACAGAGAAAAATAATCAAAAGAATTAAACACTTGAGGTAGGAAGTCAAACAAACGAAAG
Organism: Muribaculaceae bacterium; assembly: GCA_017536215.1. Taxonomy (GTDB): domain Bacteria; phylum Bacteroidota; class Bacteroidia; order Bacteroidales; family Muribaculaceae; genus JAGBWK01. The sequence continues at coordinate 11,702 of JAFXHY010000193.1, forward strand.
TTGAGATACTACCAAAAACAACCACACCGAAAACGATGTTAAAGACCGTAATTCAATTTTTTATATTATACGTATTGATGGTTTTGGCACAAGTGATAGTGTTTAATCGCATCTGTCTATTTGGCTATGCCGTCCCGTTGGTGTTTATATATTTCATAATAAAATTACCGGTTACGCTGCATATAAATTGGGTACTTACCGTTTCGTTTTTACTCGGTCTCACTATCGATGTCTTTTCAGATACGCAGGGGATGAATGCCTTAGCATGCACATTGATGGGATTGATGCGAAAATCGGTTCTTCATCTATATTTTCCACGAGAAGATGATATGACATCATCACAACCCTCGATGCGTTCGTTAGGAGTGTCAGTATACCTTAAGTATGTGTTTTCAATATCACTAATATATTGTACGCTATTCTTTTTCATTGAAAATTTCTCTCTATTCAATCCGGGTAGATTGTTTATCAAGATAGCATCGAGCACACTATTGACATTCATTATACTAACAGCAATAGAGTCGTTAAGGTCACGCCGCAATGAGAAAAGATTATAAACTTGAAAAGCGTAAGTATGTTATCGCTGCATTTGTAATATTTGTGGCAATAATATATATATTGAAATTATATACGTTGCAGCTTAATGATGACCAATATAAAAATTCGGCTGACAATAATGCATTTTTACGAAAGACGGTTTACCCTTCACGCGGACTGATTTACGATCGCAATGGAGAGTTGGTCGTGTATAATCAACCGGCATACGACGTTATGATGATTCCCCGCGATGTCCAACCTTTTGACACATTGGATTTTTGCCACACTCTGAATATCACACGGGAACAGTTTGACAAGCGCTTGAAAGAAATGCGCAAGTCGGTAGGATACTCCACATATACCCCTCAAACATTTTTCACACAGCTATCAGCACAAGATTACGGTCGATTACAAGAAAAACTATATCGATTCCCGGGATTCTTCATACAGAAGCGCATACTTCGTGAATATAATCACAAAGCGGCCGCTAATGTGTTGGGAAACATACGAGAGGTCAACCCCAAAGATATAGAGCGTGACCCCTATTATGAGCGAGGCGACTATTGCGGAGACTTGGGAATAGAAAAGAGCTATGACAACTATTTGCGCGGATTTAAGGGAAAGGAGATTTTAATACGCGATGTTCATGGACGCATCCAAGGAAGATATCGCGACGGAGCAGATGATATACCCGGTGTGGCCGGTCGCAATCTTAAATTAAGTCTTGACATAAATCTACAAGAATATGCCGAGAGTCTGATGGTTAATAAGATTGGCGCAGTAGTGGCAATAGAGCCATCAACAGGAGAAATACTTTGCATGGTGTCGAGTCCAACATACGACCCCACTACGCTGATTGGCAGACAACGAGGAGAGAATTATGCGAAACTAAATAGGGATAAATATAAGCCGTTGTTTGACCGCGCCTTAATGGCAGCATATCCTCCCGGATCGACATTCAAGCCTACTCAAGCGTTGATATTGCTGAATGAGGGTGTAGTCAATTTGCAAACGGCATATCCATGCTATCATGGCTATATCAATGGAGGATTGCGAGTAGGATGTCACTCGCATGCCAGCCCAATAGCAGTAAAGCCGGCATTACAGACCTCATGCAATAGTTACTTCTGCTGGGGCTTGAAGAATATGTTGGATAATCGTCGCTCAAAATATGGTACTGTTGCTAATGCCTTTGAGACATGGAAATTACATCTTGTCAGCATGGGCTATGGCTACAAATTGGGGATTGATTTGCCGAGTGAAAGTCGCGGATTTATACCCAACGCCCAATTTTACAACAAATATATGGAGAGAATCGATGGAGTGCCAACACTATAATCTCCATATCAATAGGACAAGGAGAAATCCTTGCCACCCCCTTGCAAATAGCGAACTTATGTGCAACAGTAGCCAACAGAGGTTGGTTTATCACACCACACGTAGTAAAAGAAATCCAGGATACAATACTCGACCAACAATATCTTGAGAAGCGCTACCCTACTATCGATAAGAAATATTACGACGAAGTAGCAGAAGGGATGCGTATGGCAGTTACCGGTGGAACGTGTCGATTAGCGGCATTACCCGACATAGAAGTGTGCGGAAAGACTGGAACCGCACAAAATCCACATGGTCGAGACCATTCTGCATTTATCGGATTTGCGCCGTATAATGATCCAAAGATAGCAATATGCGTGTATGTAGAGAATGCAGGCTTCGGAGCGACCTACGGAGTGCCAATAGGCTCGCTTGTAATGGAAAAATATTTGACCGGGACAATATCTCCTGAGCGCAAATACCTTGAAGAAAGAATGTTAACATCAAATACAATAATCCACAGTGGGGTCAAGAAGCACTAATAATACGTCGATATTTCGCTCAATAGATTGGGTGATAGTGATATTGTACATGATGCTTGTCGTAGGTGGAGCGATAAGTATCTATGCCGCAAGCTACGACTTTGACAATGCAAGTATCTTCTCATTTGATGAATTTTCAGGCAAACAAATAAGGTGGATAGGCTTTTCGTTGATATTGGGAGTAGTATTGTTGCTGATAGATAGGCGAATGTATGAGACGTATGCCTATCCGATATATTTTGCGATAGTAGTGCTTTTAATGGTCACAATAGTGATAGCTCCTGATATCAAAGGCTCTCGGTCATGGTTGGTTTTAGGTCCGATGAGTTTGCAACCGGCTGAGTTTGGGAAATTTGCAACGGCCCTGGCCTTAGCCAAGCTATTTAGCGGATATAATTTCACCCTGAATGCAAAAGGGACTAACTATGTGAAGGCAATATTCATAATCTTTTTGCCAATAATACTAATTTTAGCACAGAAAGAAACCGGTTCGGCGTTGGTCTATTTATCTCTTGTTTTTGTGCTATATAGGGAGGGGATGAGTGGCCTTGTGTTGTTTGCAATAGCCTTTGCGATTTCAATTTTTGTTGTTACATTGAAGTATACCACTTCAGCGGTGATGGGAGTGCCAACAGGAGAATTCATAGTCTTCATAATGGCAAATTTAGCGATGGCAGGAGTAGCCGCATTTTTTAGCAAACGACCAATAGTGGCACGCAATTTAATGCTGTGGATATTGTTTGTCACGATTGTAATAGTAAGCGTAGCGGGGATAGGCGGAGTAAAACTACCGGGGTTTGCTATAATGCTTGGCGTTACCATTGTTGGAATGATATATTGCGTGTATGAGGTAATTAAGAGTCATAGTAGTAGATTATTTATGCCCATAATAGTAGCCGCGTCATCGTTAGTGTTTATGATGTCGGTAGACTACGTGTTTAACAAGGCATTGCAACCGCATCAACAAACCCGTATTAAAGTATTACTTGGAATAGAAGAGGATTTATTGGGCAAAGGATATAATGTCAATCAAGCCAAAATAGCCATTGGGTCGGGAGGATTGACCGGAAAGGGATTTCTCAATGGCACACAGACAAAACTTAAATATGTACCTGAACAGCACACTGACTTTATATTCTGCACCATTGGAGAAGAGGAAGGATTTGTAGGCTCAACGATAACAATCCTCTTGTTTTTAATATTGATATTGAGAATAATAAAGATAGCGGAACGTCAGCCCACGGCCTTTGGTCGCGTATATGCATACTGCGTTGCGAGCTATTTTATATTCCATTTGTGTATCAATATCGGGATGGTAATAGGTCTATGCCCGGTTATTGGTATACCTCTTCCCTTCTTTAGCTATGGAGGGTCGTCGTTGTGGGGCTTTACCGTGTTGTTATTCATACTATTACGAATAGATGCGTCGCGTAAAGAATTCCGCAACTATTAAAAGAGA
>JAFXHY010000030.1 GCA_017536215.1 Muribaculaceae bacterium
ATCATGATACAAAATTTCAATTACCATACTCCAACGCGTGTGATATTCGGCAAGGGTGTCGTTGACAAGTTGCCCAAAGTGATGAAACCTCTCGGACACCGCGTACTACTCACCTACGGAGGTGGCAGCATCAAGCGTATCGGTCTCTACGACAAGGTTATCGCTCTGCTTAAAGATTTTGAAATCATCGAGCTTTCCGGTATCGAACCAAATCCGAAATATGACCCGTCGGTGCTCGACGGTGTCAGATTGTGCAAGGAGCATAATATTGATGTCATCTTGGCTGTTGGCGGTGGCAGTGTGCTTGACTGCTCGAAGGCAATAGCCGCCGGAGCTAAATACGACGGTGACCCGTGGGATTTGATTACCTACAAGGTGAAAGCGCAAAGTGCGCTCCCTATCGTAGATATCATGACACTTGCTGCAACAGGTAGCGAATACGACGCCGGTGGTGTAATCTCACGCACCGAGACCAACGATAAGGTGGGCTACATCGATGAGCATCTCTATCCTGTTTGCTCTTTCCTCGACCCCACCTACACTTTTACCGTAAATGCAAAGCATACGGCTGCCGGGGTTGCCGATGCCTTCAATCATGTGCTTGAACAATATTTCTGCGCCGAGCACAACATGGTTGCCGACGGTTTCTGCGAAACACTCCTACGCACGTTGATGCACAATGCACCGAAAGCTATCGCCTGCCCCGATGACTACGAAGCTCGCGCTGAAATAATGTATGCCTGCATGTATGGCTGCAATGGTATCCTTGAATTGGGCAACAGTCCGTCGGGATGGCCAATGCACGCAATCGAGCATGCCCTCTCAGCCTACTACGACATTACCCACGGCGAGGGGCTCGCTATCATCACCCCACGCTGGATGAAATATATACTCAGCGAACGCACCATGGAGCGCTTCGTCAGCCTCGGTGTAAATCTATACGGCATCGACAGCAAGCTCCCTAAGAAGAAAATTGCCGAATTGACGATAGAGCGCACCTATAATTTCTTTGAATCGTTGGGAATGCCGATGCATTTGCGCGAAGTAGGCATCGACGAAAGCCGTCTGCGCGAAATGGCTGAGCATGTAAAAGCCGACGTCATGCAGCAAGGACAGCAATATGTTGAGCTAACGGCCGACGACATCACCGCTATCCTTACCGCTTCACTTTAAGAACAATCTACACCGTTCACCGATAATCACCCCCCACGCGTGGAAAAGTTAATGCACTACGTATGGTCGACGCGACTGTTTCCGCAAAACAATCTGACTACCGTTGATGGTCGACCTCTGCAAATAATCAACCCCGGTGTCGTCAACAACGGCGCCGGGCCCGATTTCTTTAACGCCACGGTGATTATCGACGGACAAACATGGGTGGGTAACGTTGAAATTCATATCCGCGCCTCCGATTGGCATCGCCACAAGCACACCGACGACCCGGCGTATCAAACGGTGATACTCCACGTTGTAGAAATCGACGACATGCCCATCTATCGCAAAAACGGGGAAGTAATTCCTCAATTTGCGATGAAATGTCGTGCCGATCTCAGCGCAACATTTCACTCCTTAGCCGACCTCTCTCCCGAAACACTCCCTTGCGTAGAGGCAATACGTCAAATCCCGCAAATATTTATGACCGACTGGATTACGGCTCTCGGCTACGAACGACTGCACGAAAAAGTTGAGCGTATCAACCGATTGGTCGAGGACAATGCCGGGGATTGGAACGAAGCCGGCTACATCACCATTGCCCGCGCCCTCGGGTTCGGTACTAACTCAGAACCGTTTGAACGTCTTGCCCGTGCCACGCCTCTGCGTATACTCCGTCGCCATGCCGACGACCTTCTCGTCGTAGAGTCCATACTGCTCGGACAAGCCGGCTTGCTCCCCAAACCTGAAAGGGAGAACACCTACGCCGAGCGGCTATCTACCGAATATTCATTCTTCGCCACAAAGTTTGGCATAAAAGCGCCCGACGGATTAGGTTGGAAATTCTCACGTCTGCGTCCGCAAAATTCGCCGATACGGCGCATCTCCTATCTGGCGGGGTTGATAAGCAGTCACCGCGATTTCATTACTCGGTTGATGTCGATTGAACGCCTCTCGGATGCCTATGAACTACTCGGAGCTCGGATGCAAAGCGACAGCTCCACCGCCACCACCACTACCCTTTCCCGCGCCTCGATTGATATCTTGATTATCAATGCCGTGATTCCGTTGGCATATGCCTATGCCACCTACACCGGCAACTACAATCGGGCTCGCGAAATCGCTGAGATGCTCCATGAAATGAAGGCGGAAAGCAACCGCATCACGGCAATGTTTGCAGCTGCCGGCATTGATATAAGGTCGGCATTCGTATCGCAAGCCATGGTGCAACTCCGTCGCGAATACTGCGAAAAACGCAAATGCCTTTACTGCCGCATCGGTCACCGACACCTTTCAGCCTGCTCCCTCCGCGAAAAATAAATCCCTAATCGAAAAAAGTGTCATTTTGTGACAGAGTTTTCGATTAGCAAAAGGGAAATGCGCCTCTACCCTCTAATCCTTCAATCTGACTTATTCTAAAGCGTTAATGGATTTGAGTCATAACCTGTGATATTGCAAAACAGACGAAGGAACTACAACTCCAGTGAATTTTCTTTCAGCAAGAAGTCATAGATACTGATAGTCGTAATGCCGTAGTCATCTCGCATTACGGGACTTTCTTCCCCGATAATGATGATTTTTTTGAATGAGTCATCAATATTCAACAATGATGCCCGTTCTTGACGAATTTTATCGTCAGATTCCATTCTATATGCTGACTGAATGTAATAGCGCCTGCTACCAAGATTACAAATGAAGTCAACTTCCAGATTAGCACGATGTTGCTTCCCGTCCTGAGCAATAGAGACCGTTGGAACTACCCCCACATCAACATTAAATCCACGAACTTTGAGTTCGTTATATATCAGATTTTCCATGAGGTGACTTTTCTCCGACTGACGAAAATTGATACGAGCATTTCGCAATCCCAAATCCATAAAGTAATACTTATATGGAGAATTGATATATCGCTTTCCTTTGATATCAAAACGAGTTGATTTCTCAACTAAAAAGGAGTCGCAGAGATAGTCAATGTAGATTTTAACCGTATCGTAGGATATTTGGGATTTCTTTTCGCTTCGGAAAGTATTTGCCAACTTATTTGGATTAGTCAAGGCGCCGATTCCGGAAGCCATGATATTGATAAGTTCTTCCAAATCATCATCCTTGCGAATGTCGTAACGCTCCTTTATGTCTCTAATATAAGTTTCCTCAAACAATGTTTTCAAATAACGCACTTTTTGCTCCTCGGTCGTATAAGATAAAATCTGAGGAAGCCCGCCATAGAGCATATATTCATTAAAACCGGCTTGTACCGACCCCGAATATGCCGACATATATTCTTTAAAACTCAACGGGAACATTTTCACTTCGAAACCGCGCCCCCGGAATTCTGTTATGATATCCTTAGAGAGAAATTTTGCATTACTACCGGTCACATAAACATCGGTATTGCGTTTTTTCAATAATCCGTTGAGCACATCTTCGAAATCATCGAGCATTTGAACCTCATCTATCAAAATGTAATAGATGTCGTCGTCGGTAATTCGACTTTCGATGTAGGAATACAAATTATCGGGATTTCTCATTGCCCGATTTTTATAATCATCTAAGTCTATTTTGATAATGTGATCGGAAGATACTCCGTCGTTCTCAAGATAGGAAGTAAATATTTCAAAAAGAAGATAGGACTTACCACACCTACGCATGCCCGTTATTACCTTTATCATGCCATTATTCCTAAGCGAGATAAGCTCATCTAAATACTTTTTACGTTCTATAACTTTCATGGCTAATCGAATATTGAGTCATAAAATGACAGAGTTTTCGATTACAAAAATAATATCTTTGGTAGAAGTAACAAAATTCTAATCGAAAAAAGTGTCATTTTGTGACAGAGTTTTCGATTAGCAAGGAGGAAAGCATAGAATAGCGAGAAGAAAAGAGGTATTCACACCGAGCAAAGCAAGATGACAGCAATTCACACTCTATCGGAGCTGAGGAGAATGGTCAGTCGGAAAGTGGAATTTGAATGCGGAAAGTAGTGCCGATACCGGGCTCTGAGGTCAATACGAAAATACGCCCGTCGTGATACTGCTCCACAATTCGTTTAGCGAGCGTAAGCCCAAGCCCCCAACCACGTTTTTTAGTCGTATATCCGGGATTGAAGATTGTTTTCTGACGTTTACGAGGAATTCCCTTACCGGTATCCGACACATCGACAATGGCGTTATGAGCATCGATTGAGGCAACAATATCTATCGACCCGGCGCCCTCCATTGCATCAACAGCATTTTTAATAAGATTTTCGAGCACCCACTCCAACAGCGGACGCGAAATTTTCACCGGCAACAGTTCCGCTCCGGCATCACACGTCAACGAGATACGCGAAGAGATGCGTGTCGACATATATGAGGCAGCCGAGGTCACCACATCGCGCAAATCCACGGGGTCGAGCGTGGGACGCGAACCGATTTTTGAGAATCGTGAAGCGATGGTTTCGAGGCGGGTCACATCTTTATCCATTTCCCCAACAATATCCGGGTCGATACCCTCGGCTCGCAGCAATTCCATCCATGCCATTAGGGAAGAAATCGGTGTGCCGAGTTGATGTGCCGTTTCTTTCGACAATCCAACCCACACCTTGTTTTGCTCCGCTTTTTTCGTAGAAGAGACTGCGAAATACACTACAATTATGAAAGCCAACATTACCACGAGCTGCAAATATGGATACAGACTCAATCGCTTCAACAGGGTAGAGTCCTCATAGTATAAATATTGCACGACATCGCCCCCCATCTCAATAGGAATTACATTTGACGAGCGCCTCAGTTCGTCAAATTTTTCGAGCAAATAAGCATGGTTGGCATCGGTTGTGACAAGTGGATTAAGAGAGTCGACAGGGTCGGGAAGATCGAAATTGCGATGGTCGAGAATATTCCCCTCGGCATCAGCAAGAAGCACGGGGATAGTGGTGTTTCTTTGAATTATTGACAACAAGAATTCAATATCGTCGCTCGAATCAATGTCGCCCCCGGCTGAAAATTCGGTTTCAACATCGCTTTCAAAAGACTCAAAGGTGATTGTAGCGATACGTTGCGTTGCATCGGCCCATATCTGCATTCGCTCGCGCTCCTGCGCCGACAAATCATCAATAATACCCGACGATACACGCAAAAACACTATCACAACCACGGCTGTGATAATGAGGAAAACTATTTTGGAATAGCGACGTATATCGTAGATATTCATGGCGATTAATGATTAGGTGTGATGGATTGCATCGATATTTAATTAACGGATTACGTTGCCAATTATTGTTAACTCCTATTAGGATGAAGCATTGAAATCCTGCCGTATAAATTGCGCCACGGCATCATCGTTGTTGCACCCTATAATAATATCGGCACGCTCCTTGACCTGCTCATGGGCATTATCAACGACCACAGCCACATCGGCAATATCGAGCATCGGCAAGTCGTTGAGATTGTCGCCAAACACTACCAATCGCTCGGCTCCGGTCGAAGTCATCAATCGCTTTATGGCATTGGCTTTCGACACTCCCTTGACATACACTTCCAACATGGCAATCTCAGGAT
>JAFXHY010000194.1 GCA_017536215.1 Muribaculaceae bacterium
ATTGTTGATCAATCTATGCTCGATTACTCATCCTTGACACTCAGCGAACGGCTTCAGGAAGTAGCTGCTGCAAATTGTCCATGGACACAACTTAATTTGCCGCTAAAAGTGTCGCTGAAGTCACCGGACAAATTGTCGCTAAGCGGACGTATTTATATGCGCCGCAATCATGATATTTACGTCACATTACGTGTGCTGGGGATAGAGGTTGCCAACATGTATGTCAACAAAGATTCCATTTACGTGGCCGATAAAGCCCACAAATACTATCTCGCGGAACCAATTGACAAAATTTTCGCCGGAGCATCACTCTCTATCGGCGATATACAAGACGTGCTCTTAGGTCGCGCTTTTATCAACAACCGCGGCACACTCACCGCCGACATGCTTAATCAAGTGACTGTGGCTGATGGCGAAAATAATAGCTGGGACATCTCCCCACAATCAAAAATTAATGGCTCGATAAGCTATTCTTTCCGCTTGTCCGACAACGATAATTCTATGCAATCATTTACAGTCGACACCGGCAGTAAACAATATTCATGCAGCTACTCCGACCCAACAGCCATTGATGGTTCTCGCTTTATGCAAAGAATGTCTATCTCAACAAAAGTCGGTAAAACGGAAATAGATGCCACTCTTGCGTTGGATTTCGACAACGTGAAATGGGAAGTTCCGGAAAGCGCTCGCTGGCGTACACCGAAAAACTACCGGCGTATCAACCCACGCGCGCTATCGCAAGCGTTCAAAAATTAAAAATTCCCTATTTTCTCGGAGTAAGACGCACCGCAGCGCCACCACCTTTTACCATCGACAACGGCAATACATCTCCTTTGCTTACTGAAAGGCGATTGAAATCGTAGTGACGTGGGAACTCCTCTGAATCAGCACTGTCAACAATAACCTCAACATCGTAAACCACGTTGGGCTGCAAGAAATCCAGCTTCACTTCGTAGCTTCGAGCTTCATCCGAAGTCATTGCCCCTACATACCATTGCTCTCCCTTCCGTTTGGCTATTAAAATATGCTCTCCAACTTCCCCGGCAAGAGGTAATGTTTCGTTCCAAGTCACAGGCACTTGAGTGACAAAACGCTCCAATTCAGGATATTTGGCATATTCCGTCGGAGAATCACAAATTGAAGCAATGAATTGGTCGAGGACAACGAAAAGAGCCATTTCGTGAGCCACTGTTCCTTGCGACATAGGAGGAGTATTGTCAACATCGATTGGATGAAATTCAGCTTCGGGGACTTGTCGCAACGAGCCAGGAGTGAAATCGTTAGGACCTACAAGCAGTCGGATATACGGGAAGGTGCAATGATGACGGGGAGAAATTGTGCGGTCCCAAAAATTACATTCCTGACCTCGATTAGCCTCATATCCAAGCACATTGGGGAATGTACGTTCCAACCCGGAGGGGACAGGGCAACCATGGAACAATATTATCATCTTTTCATCGGCAAGACGTTTTGCAACATCGCGTTGCCAACGCATGGCAATCTGGTCATTGCGTTCAAAAAAGTCGATTTTAGCACCGGCTACACCATAGGCTTTCATCTTTTTCACCCAATCGTAGGGGGCTTCTCGCGGACAGCTAATCCAAGTCCACACAATAATACCCACACCTTTCTTCGAAGCATATTCGCAAAGTTCGGCAATATAGCTTTCCGACCAACCGGCATCAAGCGTCATATATCTAACGCCCTTTGCCGCTGCCCAATCAACATAATATTTATACAATTGCAATGAAAGTTGCTTATTCCCAACAGGAAAATCCACGCCATCGAGCATTGCCTTGTGCCACCATTCCCAAGCACTTGCACCGGGTTCAATCCACGACACGTCGTCGAGTTCACACGGGTCGGCAAGTAGATACACGAGTTGATTGTTAAGCAAATCTATATCACAATCCGAGGCGATAATTACTCTCCACGGGAGAAGTCTGGTCCCATTAATTCGAGCGATATAATCCTCGCGCGTTATCACTAAATGATTGGAATAAAACCGTTTCCACTCCGATGCATCTTGGTCGAGAACGGTTTTGGGATATGCAGCCCAATGCCCGCGAATCTTTTCACCCTCAGCAGGTTGCAGATATAAACCGGGATAATCATATACGTTGGCTTCTGTGATAGCAACTCTAACTTTTGAATCGGAGTGAGTAAACAATGCCGGAGTCACACTAATAGCGTAGTCGGGGATAGAATCAATGCTCGGATAATGCACATAGGCTCGTTCAAAATTTCGATAGGCTTGATTAATCGGATGTGAGCGACGTTTCTGGTCGCGCTCATTCCATGTCTGCATCTCACATTGTGGGAATTGCACATCTATGGGTGCTTCGCCAAAATCTGCTTCAAAAATTTCGTTGGCTACAACCATTGAATCGGGATAATTGAGTTGCCATTGGTAGGCGACACCCTCATCGTAGGCACGTACAACCAAGGCATAATCTCCATTATCATAGTTGATAACCATCTGATTATATTCATCTTTCAACGTGCTGTTTTTACCTACCGGCACCTCAACAACACCTTTATAACCTGATTTTTCCGTTGAAACAACTTTCCCGGATCCAACTTTTCGCCCATCGGTGGCTAAAATTCCGATTTTGGAATTTTTAATAACCGTATTCCCCTTATAGTCAACAGTATATGTTGTAGTACCTTCACCGGCTGTCACAGTCAATTTATAAGCCTTATCCGGAGACTTTACTACGAATGATTTAGCAGCAACGGGCATCGCAGGCAACACCAATGCAAACAACAAAGAGCATAGTTTTTTCATGATAAATCGAGCAATATTAGGATTGTTATTTTGGGGAGTGATATCATCGGGGATACACTCTACCATATAATTTTCACAAAGATAGGCACTTAAACTGTGGTATAAAATGGATATTCTTCAATAAATAATGGACAATATTCCGTTTTTCAAGGTTGGGATGGAGAATTTGCCAAGCGAAGGGATTATTAAATAGTGCATATGGGAATCAATAAGTCAGTAAGTTTGACAAAAGTAGCAGTTACACCGGTTGGGGCGAATTATTAAGCGATTTAAACTATAATTCCTTGTAGAATTGAATACTTCTTAGTACCAACACCAACATCGCAATAGACAAAAAAACCATTTAATTTTAAGGCATAAAATCGGGTCCTATTTTTTCCTTTATATTAATTTGGTAATTAAAAAAAAGTATTAACTTTGCAGTTACAGGTCGCAACACGCGGAAGCCCGATCTGGGGCAATGCGGGAGGGTGGTCTGTAAGACATTTTAGAAAGCGTTTACCAAGGCGCTCTTTCTTGACTCATCGAAATCTGGTAAATTTCAATCTCTGTCAGGAATGTAGCAAACGGTAGATGTC
>JAFXHY010000195.1 GCA_017536215.1 Muribaculaceae bacterium
AAGTACATCACGCCCACATTCATCTAATTCCCATCAACAACGATGGAGATTTAGATTTCAACAACAAGAAAACTCTCCCGGAGAGCGAAATGAAAGCGATAGCCGATGCTATTGCTGCTGAATATGCCAAAGAGGTATAAACCTATCATCTAAGAAACTCGACAATGAAACGCTCTATTTCACTTTGCATTGCTACATTGCTATGCGGCATTGCTATATTGACATCTTGCTCATCTAACGACAAATGGCACGTTGATGCCACAATCAATGGCGCCGATGGGAAAACCGCAATTCTCGAAGTCAGCAACAACGGTCGTTGGCACGTCATCGACTCTACGAAAGTAGACGGCAACAATAAATGCCAATTCGGTGTCAAACGCTCCAAATATCCCGACATTTATCGTCTGACTATCGACAACAAATCAGTTTACTTCCCCGTTGATAGCACCGAAACTGTTACTATCACTGCCAACATCGTCGACATGGCTACTCGCAGCTCTATTTCCGGTGCTAATTCTGCCGACATGATGCAGGAAATAAATACAGCTATTGCCGATGCCCTCGACAAGGCTTCATCGCAAGAAGTCGCTAATGATATTGAGCTAAAACGCCAACTCGCAAAAGTAATTCAAAAAGATTGGTCGAATATCGTTTCTTACTACTTAATCAACAAAACTATAGGCGCTCAACGTCTCTACAATCCCGCCAACCCCTTCGACCGCGGTATTATTTCTGCCGTTGCTAACGCATATATCACCAACAAGCCCAACGACCCGCGCACTAAGCTACTTGAAGAGATTGCCATTTCTAATCGCAGGTCATACGCTCCCGGAACCCCCATTAATGCCATTGAGATATATTTCCCCGAAGTAGCCCTCAAAGACTTCAACAATCAGACACAAACACTCTCTGCGCTGTGGGAAAATTCAAAAGTTACTATTCTTAACTTCACCGCCTACACTGCGGAAGAATCTCCCGCATTCCAACTTGTAATCGGAGAAGTCTACAACAAATACCACGACAAAGGTTTAAACATCTACCAAGTTGGGTGTGATCCCGAAGAATATTTGTGGCGTATGGCCGCTGAAAACATTCCTTGGACTGCAGTATATTGCTCAAGCAACGATGCCGAACAATTGATGCGATACAATGTCACCGCATTGCCCACAACTTTTGTCATCGACGCTTCAGGCGAAAAAATCGAACGCGTTGACGACATCACCAAGCTCGACGCTATCGTAGCAAAATATCTTTAAATTCTCTTTTGTGGGAGACGCTTGTCCACTGTAACACGACAACATGTTCACTATCGTTATTCCCGTATATAACCGCAAGCGCTTAATCACGCGATTGCTCGACAGCATTGCTGCTCAAACATTGCGACCGCTTAGCGTTATTATTGTCGACAATGCATCGACCGATGGTACACACCTATGCGTCGAAAATTGGATAAGCAATCACAACAATATCGGCATCAACTTCCAACTACTTACTGAAAAGACTCCCGGAGCAGCTGCCGCTCGCGATTGTGGGCTTAGAGCTGTCTCTACTCCATTCTGCTGTTTCTTCGACAGCGATGACGCTCTTCGCCCGGAATTTGCCGAAACTATCATAAACAAATTCACATCTTCAGAGGCTCCCGACATTGTCCTTTACAAAAGTTTAACCCATTACACCGACGCAAAATCTCTCACCATCTCACCTTCGACAAAAAATATTTTCCGAAAGCACATTCTTCATGGCACTCTTGCCACTCAGGCATACGCCGCCCGCACTGAATTGTTTCGCAATGCCGGAGGTTGGAATCCCGAAACAAGAATTTGGGACGACTGGGAATTAGGAATAAGAATTTTAAGCATCCCGAAATTAAAAATATCAAATCCAGAGACCATCATTCTTGCCGACAAATTCCACATTGAAGCATCCATTACAGGCAACACTTTTGCCGACAAAGCGTCAGAATTAGAGAATGTATTAGCAATTGCCGAGCACGACGTTTCCGACAACAAGTACTACTCTTGCCTTATACAACTCGTTCGTGCTCGTCTTGCCGGCAGAATACACCGTGAAGGGGACAAAGATACGGCACAACTCATCTTATCCAAAATGAGCCACACTAACCGACGTAGTAAAGCAATCCTTTACGCCGCATATTTCTATACTCGTCTATTCAAACGTGGGTGCGAC
>JAFXHY010000031.1 GCA_017536215.1 Muribaculaceae bacterium
GCCACCAATAACAAATGCAATGTGGTAGGGGGGACAAGCTGCGGTACCCAAAGATTTCATTTTTTCAACAAGGAACGGAACCAAAGTCTTTGGATTGATAGTAGCTTTAGTCTCTTGATAGAGATAAGTCTTGTTGGCAGAGCCACCACCTTTAGCTACAAAGACAAATTTATATTCGTTACCGTCGACAGCATATAAGTCGATTTGAGCGGGAAGGTTGCAACCGGTGTTAACCTCGTCATACATGTTGAGAGGCGCATTTTGAGAGTAGCGTAGATTGTCCTCAGTGTAAGTGAGATACACACCTTTCGACAATTTTTCTTCGTCTCCACCACCGGTGTACACGTTTTGCCCTTTCTTACCCATAATAATTGCAGTGCCTGTGTCTTGGCAGAAAGGTAAACGACCTTTAGCTGCAACTTCAGCATTGCGTAGCATGGTAAGAGCCACAAACTTGTCGTTGGCACTTGCTTCAGGGTCATGAAGTATTTTCGCTACCATTTCATTGTGCTCGCGACGCAACATGAAGGCGTTATCGTGGGTTGCTTGGCGCGCAAGTACTGTCAATGCCTCGGGGTCAACGATAAGCATTTCCTTTCCGTTAAAAGTTTCGGTTTTAACGTAGTCGGATGTCAATTGGTAATACTCAGTGGTATCTTTTCCCATAGGGAACATCTCTTGGTATTCAAAAGGTTTTGTAGCCATTGTTTTATTGAATTATTGATTGATATTGCAAATTTAGCAAATAACTTGTAAACGGCAATTATTTTAACGATTACCGGTCTACAAATTATTTCGTAATTTGTGAGAGACCGAGCTCAGTGGCTTTTTCTAAGACAAGTCGTAGTGCGAGGTCGCGATCGTTGGGGGTGGGGCAGTCAACGAGCATTTCTTTTTCATAGGCTTTTATGAGCCCTACTTCTTTACATTGTCCTAAGCCAAACATTTCCATAATTTCGTTTCCGTCGATGGGTGGTTGCCAATTGCGCAAGTTGTCTTTTTCGTTGATGATGCGCATTTTTTCGATAACTAAATCGAAGTTGGCGAGATGCATCCGAACTTTTTCCGGAATTTTTGAAGTAATGTCGGCGCGACAAAGAGTCATCAATCCGTCAATATCATCTCCTGCATCAAAAATTAAACGACGCACGGCTGAATCGGTCACTTCTTCGACGAGTGCGATAGGTCGCATATGTAGCTCCACAATCTTTTGCACATATTTCATGTGCTCATTCTGAGGAAGTTTAAGGCTTCGGAATATGCGTGGCACCATTTTTGCTCCGACAAAGTTGTGGTTGTGGAAAGTCCATCCAATTTTCGGGTCAAATCGTTTAGTCTGCGGTTTCGCGATGTCGTGTAGCAGGGCTGCCCAACGAGTCCATACATTGTCGGTGGCAGCAGCTACTTTATCGAGCACCTCCATTGTGTGAAGGAAATTGTCCTTATGAGCGCGTCCGTTTTTTACTTCTACGCCACACATTGCATCAAGGTCGGGGAAAAATATTTTCAGTAATCCTGTTTGTTGCAATAATATCCAACCAATCGAAGGTTGCGACGACATCATTATTTTTGTCAACTCCGTTTCGATGCGTTCTTTCGATAAAATTGTAATGCGATGGGCATTGCGGGAGATTGCCGCGAGAGTGTCGGGGTGAATTTCAAATTGGAGTTGAGTGGCAAATCTTATGGCACGAAACATACGCAAAGGGTCGTCGGAAAAAGTGACGTCGGGATCGAGAGGAGTGCGAATTATTTTCGCTTGGAGATCCTCAATTCCGCCATACATGTCGACGAGACGTCCGAAATCGGAAGCACGAACACTAATGGCCATTGCGTTAATTGTGAAATCTCGTCGAGAAATATCGTTTTCAAGAGTGCCATCTTCAACAATCGGATTGCGAGAATCAGAACGATAGGATTCTTTTCGAGCACCTACAAACTCAAGTTCCAATCCTTTGGTTAGCACTTGAGCGGTGCCAAAACGAGGGAAATAATTGCATTTGGCTTTGCGACCAAGCGCTTCCGCAACTTTTTTCGCAAAGTCGATGCCACTCCCGACGGTTACGAAATCAATATCCTTGGAAGTGCGGTTTAGAAAAAGGTCGCGCACATAGCCTCCTACCACGTAGCA
>JAFXHY010000196.1 GCA_017536215.1 Muribaculaceae bacterium
ATCTTTTTAGGGATTAGCTTAACGTTAATGAGGAGAAATTATCTGGGTGGAGCATTTGTGCTGCTGCATGAATTTCTACCGACGTCAATCGTTCAATCTGTTTTGCAATATCCTTTGGTGTAACTACTTCATTTCTAAATAACACAGAACGAGCTGCCGAAAGTATTGTTTGTTCGGTCGATGCTGTAGCAATTGTTAGCTGGCCGATATATTGGCGTTTTGCTCGACGTAATGTTGATTCTGGGATTTGATAATCACTTATTCGACGCAATTCTGTTTCTATTAGGCGTTTACATCGTTGCGTGTCTTCGGGATTACAACCAAAATATATAGCCATAACTCCGATGTCACTATACATTGCAAGCGATGATTCTACACTGTAAACAAGCCCTCGACGTTCTCGTAGTGATACATTGAGGCGGGAGTTCATGCCGGGACCTCCCAAAATATTATTTATCAATGCATATGAATGACGTTCAGGGGAGTAAATTGATGGAATTGGAGCCCCCATCACGGTGTGTCCCTGATGATTTGCTCCATCACCTCTAATCTCCTCAAATCGTTTTGTAGTTATAGAGGATTTATTATCCCGTTTGATTTCGCCTCCGCGAAGTTCCCCGAAGTGAGATTCAATACGTTTTGCGATTTTAATTATATTCTCATTCCCGATGTAAAATACAACCATGTTGGATACACGATAAAAGCGATTGAGAAACTTTCGGCACACATCCGAATTAAACGAGCCGAGAGATTCTTTGTTTCCCAATATGTTGTGCCCTAATGGCGATTCCGCAAAAAGCATATCGTCAAAGTCATCATAGACTGCTTCTGAAGGTGAGTCGAGATATGAATCTATCTCCTCGGCAACTACCTCTCGCTCTTTATCCAATTCGTTGTCTGGGAATATTGAGTTGTTCACCAACTCCGAAATTAGATTAATAGCTCGCGATGCATTCCCTTGTGGAAATATCGAATATATAAATGTTTCCTCCTTTGTAGTATATGCGGTTAACTCTCCGCCAACACTTTCCATACAATTGATAATGGAATTGGCTCGACGTTTGCTTGTCCCCTTGAATATTGTATGTTCTACAAAATGAGCCAACCCATATTCCCCGGGCATTTCATCGCGTGACCCCACATTGGTTGCTACGCCGAATATCTCTGCCACGCTATTGCGCTTGATATATACAAGACGCAGTCCGCTTGATAGCGTGACCATTGTATAGTCCGATTGATTGTCGAGTAGTTTGGCGGTCATTTATATTCTTTATATTCAGAAGATTATGATTATTGTCACAGTGTTAACTCTCTTTGCAAGTTGCTACTTAATATTTACTATCGCTTTGTTTTCGAGAACATTGCGTTGCGCTACCTGTTGTATATATTCAGAGATTTCGTTTTCTAATCCTGCTGTATAGTCAGTTTGATAGGGTTGGCAAAATATTGTTGTATAAATAACATTGGCAGCTAAATACGACCCCAATTTCGATGGGTGAGTGCAGTCCGCATCATAGAGCTGATAGTCGGGGCGATTTTGACGCACTTCTTCCCAAGCCATCCCTACAGGAGCACATCGTGCATTATTTTTATATGCCATCTCCAAATAACTTAGTTTTAAGCGCTCTTGCATCCCTTCATAAGTATACACAAGAGGATAATTCTCAATCTTATGTTGGCATCCATATTTATGCCCCCAAGTCATGTAAAATATTGTCTTCGCTTTTGGGGAGCCAAGATGTATAAGGCTATCCAACGATGCTGCAGCACAATAAGTTTCAGCGCTTACTACCTCTGTGGGCTTTGCCGGTGCGCTACTATGTTCTTGAAGTACCACATAATCCCACTTCTGTGTTGTCAGAATTTTGTGTAACTCTTTGTTTTTTAGATGTCCCGACAATCGTTCGCCCCCTTTAGTTACACTTTTTACTGATAATTTTTTATTTTGGCTATTTGCAATCTTATACACCATTTTAGGAAGGTCGTTATAATAAGTATAACTATTCCCAATAAACAATAGTCTGAGTGAATCAGAGTCTGCTTTTTGAGCCATGCTCAGAAAAGGGATTGCAAAAATAAGCGTTAAAAATAATCGTTTCATCAAGTATAGTTAGGTTAAAAATATATTTAAGTAAACTCTTAGCTCTCTATTAGATATTGAGCTATTTCAATTAAGGATTAGTCGGGTCAACCCAACGTCCGTCAGCTTTTATCAATGCAATAAGATGAGGCAACGCTTCTTCTTGCGGTATATTGCGCTCCACACATTCTTTTTGGCGATATAAGCTTATTCGACCAACTCCGGCGCCCACATAACCATAGTCGGCATCGGCCATTTCGCCGGGACCATTGACAATGCATCCCATTACCCCGATTTTAAGATGACGTAAATGCGACAACTCTGCTTTGATATGATTTACCGTTGTTTGCAAGTCAAACATGGTTCGACCACACCCCGGACATGAGATGAATTCGGTGCGCGAAAAACGTAACCGAGCAGCCTGAAGTATTCCTAATGACAATGTTGCAATACCGCATGAGTCAATAGTAGATGATTTTATTGATATGCCATCTGTAAATCCCGACAAAAGAATTGACCCCATATCAGCGGCTGCATACACCATTGTCGCTTCTGGAGAAGCATCATTGTAGTTTATTTCGGGTATTAACGGATTCGTTATCCCGGATGCCGTTAGGGTGTGCATTGCTCCTTTAAGAGCTTCTGCCGGATTTACATGGGTAGTCGTCAGTATAAGAATCTTATCATGAGCTTTCTTTGCTTCAGTGACCAACTTGTCAGTTTCTATATCTGTTGATATCTTGACCGTCAGAGCTTCATCTATATCATCAACTCCGATAGCAATTGCGGTGTTGTGACCACCGACATTAGCCACAGCAACCGACTTTCTTCTACTTGGCTCGATAGGATTAAATCCCGGATATTCTGTCCCATATATTTCCGGTGCAGTTTCCCAATCTTTAAGCCTTTCAACGAGCATTGCTGCAACCGGGATTTCACATTCCGGTTCTTCACTGAGCGACACTCTTATTGTATCACCAATGCCTTCTGCCAATAATGTACCTATACCAACTGCCGAACGTATGCGCCCATCTTCACCATTACCGGCTTCGGTTACTCCTAAATGTAGTGGATAATACATCCCTTCTTTATTCATTGCATCTACAAGAAGACGTACGCAGTTGACCATTACTACCGTATTCGATGCCTTTATTGATATTACTACATCGTTGAAATCAAGGCGTCGAAGTATTCGTAGAAATTCCATTGCACTCTCAACAACACCGGCAGGAGTGTCTCCGTAGCGGCTCATGATACGATCTGATAACGACCCATGATTGACACCGATTCGCAATGCCGTTGAGTGTTTTCTACAAATTTCCACCAAAGGAATCAATCGTTGTTCGATTCGTTTTATTTCCTCCAAATACTCTTCATCCGTATACTCTAAATGGCGAAATCTGCGCGCCGGGTCCACAAAATTTCCCGGATTAATTCTGACTTTCTCAACGATAGTTGCAGCAACATCTGCTGCAGCGGGATTGAAATGTATGTCTGCAACCAATGGCGTATCATAACCGGCAGCACGCAATTCTGCATGTATATTTGCAAGATTGTTAGCTTCTCGTACGCCTTGGGCGGTGAGCCTAACTATCTCACCTCCGGCTTCGATAATACGTTTTGATTGAGCAACCGAGCCTGCGGTATCCATCGTTGATGTCGAGGTCATTGATTGCAGACGTATTGGGTGTTGGTTCCCTATTTGCACTTTCCCAACTCGTGCTGTAGTCGTTTTTCGCCTTTTGTATCCAAAACTCATCGTATCGGTCATTCTTGAGCCTCTATTGGCTATTGTTTGCTTAGTTTGTCTTAAATTTATATTCTATTTTCGCAAGTTCGGCATTAGCTTTTACAATCTTATCTTTCAAGCCCTTGCGATAAGCTTCAAAACGTGCTGCTACTTCCGGATCGGTCTGTGCTATAATCTGTGTCGCGAGAACTGCCGCATTCATTGATGCATTTATTCCAACAGTTGCGACGGCTATACCGGGAGGCATTTGGATGATTGACAACATCGCATCTTTTCCTCCAAGAGTAGCATCTAATGGAACACCGATAACCGGTAGCGTAGTGGATGCTGCAATTACTCCGGGCAATGCTGCAGCCATACCTGCCGCCGCTATTATTACTTTAAGCCCGCGAGATGAGGCATTTCGAGCAAATTCTTCTACCTCTGCGGGAGTACGATGTGCCGACAGTGCATTCATCTCAAATGGAATCTCCATACTATCGAGAAATTCGGCAGCTTTTTTCATTACGGGCAAGTCTGATGTGCTACCCATTATTATACTTACTATTGCTTTCATATCTTTAGATTTTTATTGTTTTAGTCAATATTCAAAGTTTATCATCCACTTTGTTGCTACTCTGCGCATATCATTTCTATTGCTGTCACCCAAAAGGCTCCATTGAAAAAACCGGCAACGACCTGTCCGAGATTGTGGTGGTTTAGTATTAATCGAGATGTCATTACAGCGCCTGCAACTAACATGATGATGACAAATAGCAAAGAATTATTATGCAACGTAATATTTTTGTAGTATAGGAAAAAAGTAAATGCTGCTAACCCTCCGATTGAAGTCGCATGTCCGCTAATCTTCCATTTGAAATTAATTATCATTGTGACAACTGCAGCAATTGCAGCTGCTATCATGAATATTGATAACCATTGTGGTGAATTTATTGTCGATAGATAGATTGAGATGCCAAGATATGCCATCGTTGCTGCCGCATAGACATATGGACGGTCATGACGGTCGTTAAGTGTCGCATTTTTGATAATCCCGAATTTCGAGAGCATGTATATTACTATTACCGGAATCATTGCTGTCACTGCAAACGATAATAAAAGCACTTGGATTCGTGTGGAAGCCGGAGCAAATACCAGATACGTCCCCCATAATGCTATCAACATTCCATAGGTTGGCATTATGATAGGTGATGTTATAGCTGAGATTATTTTGGCTATGTTTATTATTATTTTGTCAAGCATATCAATAGGTTGTTATATGGTTTTACGTAATCGAGCCACAGGTAAGCCGAGGCGTTCTCGATATTTGGCGACTGTTCGACGTGCTATATTAAATCCTCGTTCTAATAATATTGCTGCTATTGTTTCGTCGGGTAGGGGAGAGCGTTTATCCTCCTCTGTTATTATCGTTTTTATAGCATTTATTATCTGATGAGAGGTGACATCATCATCCGCTTTAGGGCGTTCATTGAAGAAAAATTTCAATGGATAAATACCTGAGGGAGCCATTACATATTTTGATGCGGTAGCTCGGGATATGACCGAAAGGTCATAGCCGGTCAATGCCGCAACATCTTTCAATATCATAGGTCGAAGTTGTGTCTCATCTCCGGTAAGGAAAAAATCACGTTGAAGCGATACTATTGCTGTCATAACGTTAAACAACGTGCTTTGACGCATCTGAAGCGTTTTAATAAATGCTTGAGCTTCATCGCGACGTGTGCGAATAAAAGTGGCTGTATCAGCTTTCTGGCGCGATGTCATAGTTTCTGCTGATAGAGCTTCAACGTTGAATGATGCAGAAATGGACAACTCCGGGATGTTATTGAGTAAACTGACACTAATATTATTGCCTGAATCTATTTCTATTTGGAACTCAGGCACAATTTGGCGCCCGCTATATTC
Organism: Muribaculaceae bacterium; assembly: GCA_017536215.1. GTDB lineage: Bacteria > Bacteroidota > Bacteroidia > Bacteroidales > Muribaculaceae > JAGBWK01. The sequence continues at coordinate 5,736 of JAFXHY010000196.1, forward strand.
TATTGCGCTATCATTGAGCTGATTGCCCGGTTTGGGATTTAAGTGGGATATGACCTCTATTGCTGAGGTAAGTTGTTCAGTATTAATCCCGATTTGATCAATCAGCTTGTCATAATGCTTTTTGGAAAACAAGTCAAAATAGTGAGCTATGATTTCGCGCGCTATTTTAACTTCTAATGTGGTTTGTTTTCGATTAAGTTGAAGCAACAAACAATCGCGAAGGTCTACAGCTCCGACTCCTGCAGGATCAAGGGTGCGTATGATTTCAAGTGTTTTTGCAACATCCGACGGATCTGTTTCTACCGACTCGGTAAATGTAATATCATCAGCAATTGCTTCTACTGTGCGTTTGAGATATCCATTTGAATCTAAATTGCCAATAATATAATTTGCAATAAGTATCTGCTTTTCGCTCAACGACATTTCGTTTAATTGACGCATTAATTCCTCGCCAAGTGTCAACTCATCATTGACGGCTATTGGTGTGTAATACGTGTCGTTCACGCTATGATTTCTTGCATCAAGCATATATGATGGTATTTCATCATCATTACTATAGTCGGCCAATTGTACTTGTTCAGCTGTTTCACTGAATTCATCATTATCGCTACTGACTATTGGATTTTCTGAAATTTCAAGTGCCGGCATTTCATCGAGCGCCCGGTTTACTTCTACTTCTAATTCAGGACCGGTCATCTCCAACATACGTACAAATTGCACCTGCATCGGTGTGAGCCGTTGCAACTGTCGCAATTCCTGTTGCTGTTGTAAGGATGATTTACTATTCATTGTAACGTCAGCTTGACGGTAAAGAAAATTTTATTAGGTATATTTATATACCTCATGAAATATATTCTTAACGAATGCGAATTTCGTAGAATCTTATTGCAAATTTAATCCAATCAATCCAATTACCCAAAATTGTATTGTTAACGAACAATAATTTAGGGTTTTCAAAATTTTAAAGTATATATCATGCGGTTATTTTAATGGACGGCGACGAAATGCATCAATCATAGAGCCGGGTGTTGAATTATATATATTAACACCTATTTTTTGCGAATATTCTTCGATTATATGATATGATTTAAAAGCAAGATAAAAACTATAAAGAATTGAATGTAATGGATATTTTAAATATTCAGTTCGAATTCTTTTTACCTCTTTGTCATCTTCTTTATAAAAATGAGGTTGATGAGAGCAAACATGATTTTCTTCATCAACGTGCAACGTTGCTGTCCACGTATGGTCGGCTCCGGCAATATATATATCACGATATCCCATGCCGATGCCTGTCATTATTGCAGGAATTAGTACATTTCGAGGGCGTGGCATTCCTCGGCGTTGGTCAAATGCACACTTTTCCAACCATGCAAAACCTTCAATACCAATAGCATTATAAAATTCGATTTGTAGATTATTCGTTGCTTTGAGGTTATTCCCTTTTCGAGCCGAAAAAGGTAAAAATAGAGTCATTTCCCAATCTACTTCTTGGATGTGTTTTATTAATCGAGCAACATTAACATCATCAGTGTTCGCAAAAAAATGAGGGTCGGCAAGAATATAGTATTTTGGGCGCAATAGCTTGAATTCAGGAGCGTTAGCAGCAAAATTCACAGCGATTGCATCGACATCTTTTGAGGCTATATATTCCCCATATTTGGCTATCGTAGCCGACAATGATGGCCCATTCCCCAATATAAGCAACGCTTTGTCTTGTTCGTGTCGAGGGAAATGAACTTTATGGGTCGATAATAATAACTTTCCTATACTTTTTATAGATTTGGCAAGCTTCATGCCAAACCCATCGCGAGTCGTGTCACAGACTGTTTTCGTCATAATTGTGTGTCGTTAAATATTCCACTACCGATGATGGTTTGAAATCTATTTTATTTATCAATCGAGTGTTGTCGAATGTCAGTGTGCGGTATCGCTCTGCAAGTGTTTTTCTGTTAAAACTGAAAAGCGGTATGAAATCACAAATACGAGCGATTGTGCGAGCGCGTTTTGCTCGCAATGTATATATTCGCTTGTTGTTCATTCTTTTAGCTAATGCTTCGGCTAAATCATGGCGTGAGGGATTTTCGCCATCGGTGATATTGTATGTGCCTCCTATATGTCGCAATAGCACCATGACGCGAGCAACATCTGTAGCGTGAACAATGCTCATGCGTGCAGTTTCGTCATCAATATGATGGTAATTGCCACGATATATGCTGTTGACAAGTTGTCGCAGTGGACCTTTCATACCGGTACCAACTATATTGGGACTTCGCAGAATTGTCAGCTTCACATTTTTGGCGCTACACCATTTTTGCAATAATTCTTCTGCCTCTAATTTCGTTTTGCCAACCTCGCTTATTGGCTCAAGTTCATGGTTCTCATTGATTTCAACACCTTCTTCTGCGCCATATACTTCTGTCGATGAAATATATACTATATTATTCGGTGGATTTTTTTCGAGACTATCAAGTAAATTTCGGGTACATGCTACATTTAGACCCTTAAAATCACCGTTGTAACAACTGCCCAATAGATGAAATACTGTGTCATACTTTTGTGTGGGCTCAAAAGTTTCCTTAATGAGATTTACCTCATAGTGGTTGAATGGAGAAACACCTGCTGCATGCAGTATGGGGGCCGGTTCGGTGGGTAATGATCGGCGCAATTCGTCGATTAAGTACTTCCCTAAAAATCCTCCGGCTGCAGTAATTAATATGTCATTGCTCATGAAATGCGTTTTTTGAAAAAAACGGTATTAACTACAAATAATAAAAAATTCCTTATAGTGTCTACAAATTTACGTTTTTTATAGCATAACGCAAATTTTATTATTAAATTTGTACTTTAATAAGTATGGAAAAGAAAGATGAAATAAAAGCGCCACTCGAAATTAATGTGGAAGAAGTCATACGACAACGTCTGCCACGTTACAATCGTTTTATACCGCGATGTCTTATTCGTCGTCTTGAGCGTACAATCTGCCAAGATGAACTTAATAAATTGTTGCGTGACAATTTTCCCAAACGCGATGCTGAATTTTGTCGCGGTGTTATTGATGACCTAAAAGTACATGTCAATTTCTTGAATATTGAAAATATTCCTCCAATAGAGCAGTCTCGAGTACTATTCGTTTGTAATCACCCTCTTGGTGGTCTTGATGGAATGGCTCTGATTGACTTTGTAAACCGACATTATGGAATGGCTCCTCGATTTATTGTTAATGATTTACTTTCAGCCATAGAACCATTATCCGATACTTTTATTCCAATCAATAAGCATGGAGCTCAGTCGCGCAAAGCAGTAGAAGCTCTTGATAATGCTTTTGCTTCTGATAGTCCTCTTATCATGTTTCCCGCAGGATTGGTATCTCGCCGTGGCAAAAAGGGTGTAATTGCCGATTTGCAATGGCAAAAAATGTTTGTCGCAAAGGCAAAAGAGTACAAACGAGATATCATTCCATTACACTTCTATGGAGAAAATTCATCATTTTTTTATAAATTTGCAAAGTTCCGACAGAGAATAGGAATGAAATTCAATATTGAAATGATTTATCTACCTCGCGAAGTTTTTCGCTCTAAGGGTAAATCTTTTGATGTAGTAGTAGGTATGCCGATTTCATATTCTTCTCTCGACGATATGCCGCCAATGCAGAAAGCTCAACAAATCAGGAAATTAATTTATTCTTTGCAAAGGCCTTAACTAATCATCCGTTAATGAAAGAAATTCTTTGAAATGCAACAACCTATAATAGAGCCAATTGATACCTCTCTCATTGAAAACGAATTAACAGCCGACCGATATTTGCGTACCACAAACAAGGGTGGTAATGAAATATATATCGTTGATGCTTTCAATGCGCCCAACACTATGCGTGAAATTGGGCGTCTGCGTGAAATTGCATTTCGCACAGCCGGAGGTGGTACCGGAAAAGATTGCGATATTGACTACTATGACACAATGACTCCTGCTTGTCAGCAACTAATTGTCTGGGATCCTGAGCAAAAGCAAATTATTGGCGGGTATAGATTCATTCTTGGGTCAGATATAGTTATTATTGATGAAGTCCCTCGTATCGCTACGGCGCATATGTTTGATTTCTCCACGAAATTCATATCTGAATATTTGCCTGCAACAATTGAACTTGGTCGTTCTTTTGTGCGACTTGAATGTCAATCAACGCGTGCCGGGGTTAATGCAATTTATGCTCTCGATAATTTATGGGATGGTCTTGGTGCGCTAACAGTTAAATATCCACAAGTTAAATATCTATTTGGTAAAGTGACAATGTATCCAAACTATTCAAAGCATTGTCGCAATCTTATACTTTATTTCTTGCACAAATATTTTCCGGATAACGACCGACTCGTATGGCCGAAAGCCCCGGCTGTTACTGCTGCCGATATTCAAAACATAGCACAAATATTCACCGGGGAGAACTTTAAAGAAGATTATCGTATTCTCAATACAGAAGTACGCAATCAGGGCTATAATATCCCTCCGTTATTCAATGCCTACATGAGTTTGTCACCTACGATGCGCATTTTTGGCACAGCTGTAAATGATGAATTTGGGGACGTTGAAGAAACCGGAATATTCTTGACAATTGAAGATATTTTTGAAGAAAAAAAACAACGCCATATTTCAACATTTAAAGGTTGAAGTATCAACTTGGATTGATAGCAATAACCCTATTTCATTTCTCGTTAGATGATGTTTAAGGCTTATAGTAGAAATAGTTCTATTTTGACATCGCGATTCTTTAAGTCGTTGCTACTGTTGACAGTCAGCATTTGCTCCTATCAATTTGTTTCGGCAGGAGAAACGATTAATTATGAATCGGAAGCTATTTTTAATGCGGGGTCGGGAGATTTTGCCCCTTATTATATTGCATCAAATAGACATGGAATTTTGACTCAATCTTCAAATGCTTTGCTACGAATTGAAGCGAATAAATCGCTTGACCTATCGCAACGTTTTAGCTATGCATTTGGTGCAGAGGTGATTGGCGGTTATGCCGATAAAACTGAATATTCTCGTTATGACGCGTCGTCAGCTTCTTTCTACAAGCATAGCCAAGCACCGGCTTCGATATGGATTCAACAACTATATGGCGAGCTTAAATATCGTGGCGTATTTTTAACAGTAGGGCTGAAAGAACATCAATCAGCCTTGCTCAACTTTAATTTGTCATCGGGCGATATTGTTGAGAGTGGGAATGCACGTCCAATACCGGAAGTGCGTATCGGTTTTGTTGATTTTCAAGATATTCCTTTTACCAATGGTTGGTTACAAATTCAAGGTGAGATAAGCTACGGAAAATTTACCGATAACGATTGGTTGGAAAATCATTATAATTATTACGATTGGCATATTGCTCTTGGATCATATTACCATTACAAACGTTGCTATTTTCGCACGAATCCCGATAAACCTCTTTCGGTTACATTAGGGATGCAGACAGCGGGGCAATTTGGCGGTACGTCACATGTATATGTTAACGGCATTGAAACCAAGCAATATAAAGGAAGAGCGTCTCTCGAGGATTTCTTTAAAATGTTTTTCCCTACTCAACAGTCGGGAAGCGCATTTTTTGAAGGCAATACGCTCGGGTCTTGGGACGTAGTTGCTCGTTATCGTCTAAATAATGGCGCTCAACTTAAAGCCTACGTTCAAAAGCCGTGGGAAGATGGCTCCGGAATTGGGTGGATGAATGGATTTGATGGTTTGTGGGGAATTGAATATGTTGCCAAAAATACCAATTCTATTGTCAACGGTGCAGTAGCTGAATATATAGATTTCACAAATCAATCAGGTCCTATTCATTGGTCACCTAATGATAGTCCCGGCACATCTATTACAACAAATGCCACGGGAGCTGATGCCTATTATAATGATTTTCAATACAATTCCTATATGAATTACGGAATGTCGATAGGCACTCCATTTCTCCCTTCTCCAATTTACAATAAAGATGGCTACCTTGCATTTATTGATACTCGAGTACGTGGTTTTCACTTAGGTATTACCGGAAAAATAGGAGCGGTTGATTATCGATTACTTGGTGGATATCGTAAAGGTTGGGGTGATGGTAAAGCACCGACGTCTACCTCGCGTCACAATACATCGATGATGGCTGAAGGAATATATTCTTTGCCAAGCCTTCCCGCATTACAATTTAAAGCACAAATAGCATTTGACAAAGGCAATATGTTTGGTGATAATTTTGGCGCAAATATATCAATTGCCTATCGTGGTTCTTTTAATATTGATTTATAATGAAATATACTTCATATCTCAAATCTATTATCGCTGCAATAATCGTTGGATTATTGTCAGTTTCTTGTACCCAGAATAATGGAGATATCGGAGAGTGGTTTGGCGAGTGGAAACTCTGTTCAATAGAAATTAATAATGAACTTGACCGCGATTACAACAATGATGTGCTTTGGAAATTTCAAAATAACATTATTGAAATGGTAGTTGTTAACTCGGTCGGACATTCTCATTCGGAGCATTATGGCACATGGATTTCCGATGCCGGTATGATTACACTTAACTTTACTCATTCTGACGACTTGAATACGGCAGGAAACGGCAAATATTCCCCACCACAACAAACACATCTTCCCGCAGCTATTATCGACCTTAAAATTTTGAAATTATCATCTTCGGAGATAATTTTGCAATATGAGCCCTCGGCAGATTGTAATATAATATATACACTAAGGAAACGAGGTTAAACCACTATAGATTAATAGAAAAATCAATATAATGTCAACGTTATCGCAAAAAAAAGTACTGGTTACCGGAGCTGATGGATTTATCGGTTCTCATCTCACTCAAGCATTATTAGCTCAAGGGTGTAGAGTGCGTGCACTTTGTATCTACAACTCATTTAATTCTTGGGGTTGGCTTGATGATGTGCGTCACCCTAATCTCGAAATTGTTACCGGAGATGTGCGTGATGCGGCATTCTGTCGTTTGATTACTCGCGATATTGATACCGTGTTTCATTTGGCGGCTTTAATTGCGATTCCATATAGTTACATCGCTCCCCAGAGCTATGTTGATACAAACATCTCCGGTACACTTAATATATGTCAAGGAGCAATGGACAATGGGTGTCGTCGTGTTATTATAACTTCTACATCGGAAGTATATGGCACCGCGCAATATGTTCCGATTGATGAGAAGCATCCTCGTCAGCCACAATCGCCATATTCGGCAACAAAGATTGGTGCTGATGCAATAGCTTTAAGCTTTTACAATGCTTTTGAACTTCCGGTTGTGATTGCCCGACCATTTAACACTTATGGACCCCGTCAGAGTGCAAGAGCTATCATCCCCACAATTATATCTCAAATCGCTGATGGAAAACGTGAGATAATGGTTGGAGATTTGCGCCCAACTCGTGATTTCAATTTTGTAGAAGATACTTGTAACGGATTTATTGAACTCGCGAAAACTGAAGGCATCGAAGGGGAGGATTTCAATATTGCCACAGGCACAGAAATATCGATGGGCGATACTCTCAATTTGATAGCTAAATTGATGAATGCAGATGTGACATTCACTGTGGATGAAGCGCGTTTGCGACCCTCTAACTCCGAGGTGTTCCGCCTTTGTGGCGACAATACTAAAATTACCGCTGCAACAGCATGGCGCTCAAAAATCTCTATAGAAGAAGGTCTGCGTCGAACTATTGATTGGTTCACAGATAGTCGCAATCTCGCTAAATATAAAACCGACATTTACAACCGATAATTATGGACCCACAACTTCGTCCTCTTAATGTGTTGATGCTCGGAGGAGCTAAGCGTGTCAGTTTGGCTAAGCACTTTATTGCTACGGCAGCTAAAATGGGATTTGAGGCTCGGTTATATAGTCTTGAGTTGAGCAAGAATGTGCCAATTGCTTCGGTAGCGGAAGTGGTTATTGGAGGTAAATGGAATGACCCTGATTTGATGAATCAACTCAGCGAGATATGTGCTGAGAAGAATATTGATATTATACTTCCATTTGTTGATGGTGCAGTTGAAATTGCTGCCTCATTCTGTCAAATTAATGGCAATGTATGGTCCCCGGTTTCTGCGCCTGAAGTATGCCGGGCGATGTTTGATAAAAAGTTGGCCGATAAGGTTTTGCGGGAAAATGATATACCATTGCCCCGTGTGGTCGATACCGTCCAACCTCAATTTTTCCCTATAATAGCCAAACCTCGTACCGGCTCGGCATCAAAAGGTATTCTTGTTGTTAATGATATTGAACAATGGCACGACCGGAATTTGGATGTCGAAAAATATATTGTGCAAGAATATATTGCCAATCGCAGAGAGTACACTCTGGATTGTTATATTGACCGTAAAGGCAATATCTCTGCAATATCCCCCCGTTTACGTATTGAAGTAGCAGGAGGTGAAGTGGTTAGATCGCTGACGGTAGATTTACCGGCGGGAACTGAAATCGCACGCGCTGCTATTAATGTCATAGGGCTGCGTGGTGCTGTGACCGTACAGTTGATTGAGAATGTTGATACAGGGGAACTCATGTTGATGGAAATTAATCCTCGTTTAGGTGGTGGTGTTGTATGTTCGCTATATGCCGACACCAATATTCTTGAAATGATAATTAATGATTGGCAAGGTAGAGAGGTAAAATATAAAAAGTCGAAAGCCGGGATTGAAATGACTCGTTTTATGCAAGAAATAGTATTCGATTCCGACAATAATATTATCAGTTTAAGCTAATTAATAAGGATATGTCGATGAAGTTTAACCGGACTCTTATAATAGCCGAAGCCGGAGTCAACCACAATGGTTCCTTTGATTTGGCAGTGCAGATGATTGATGTTGCAGCACGTGCCGGGGCTGATTATGTCAAATTCCAAACGGCTATCCCCGAAGAGGTTATTTCATGTTATGCTCCTAAAGCGGAGTATCAAAAGGAGACAACCGGCAGTGCGGAAAGTCAACTTGAAATGTGTCGTCGCATCCATCTACCTTTAAGCGATTATGCGCGTCTTGAGAAAATTTGTAAGGAAAAAGGAATAGGCTTCATGAGTACCCCCTTCGATTTGCCTTCTGTAGATTGTTTGGCTCAACTTGATATGGATTATTGGAAAATACCTTCCGGCGAAATCACTAATCTTCCTTATCTGCGCAAAATCGCTGCTCCCGGCCGCAAGATAATTCTTTCAACCGGAATGTCGCAACTCGATGAGGTTGCTACTGCGGTTGAAATATTATGCACAGGAGGCGTTACCCGTGATGATATAGCCTTGCTTCATTGTACTACTCAATATCCTACTCCCTACGATGCAGTTAGTTTAAGAGCAATGGAAGCGTTACGAAGTCTTAATGTCGGCGCTGTTGGATACAGCGACCATACTTTGGGGATTGAAGTGCCGGTTGCAGCTGTTGCAATGGGCGCACAAATAATTGAGAAGCATTTCACTCTCGATACTACAATGGAAGGACCGGATCATCGAGCTTCACTCGACCCGGAAGCGCTCTCTAAAATGGTTGCCGCAATTCGTCATATTGAAGATGCTCTTGGGTCTGCAGTTAAAGATGTAGCTGATGCCGAACGAGGAAATATTCTTATTGCTCGTAAAAGCATTGTTGCTCGTCGTGCCATAGCTGCAGGAGAGTTGTTTACTGAACAGAATCTAACAGTGAAGCGTCCGGCCGACGGACTTTCTCCGATGTTGTGGGATAGTGTAATAGGCAAATGTGCACCCCACGACTTTCTCCCCGACCAACCTATAGAGTTATAGTCTATAAGCGGCACTCTTGATAATAATTAATCGACTTTTTCATCGTTTAACATTAAAAGTGGCAAAAAGGAGAATTTTTGTCACTTTTTGCCTATTCAGACTCTTTATTGAGTGATGAAAATGTTGTAACTTTGCGCTAATATGAAAATTGGTAAAATTGAATTGGGCGAAAGGCCGGTGTTGCTTGCACCGATGGAGGACGTTACTGATACCTCTTTCCGTACGATATGCCGAGAACTTGGGGCTGATATGGTTTATACTGAATTTGTATCGGCTGAGGCATTGGTGCGTAATATATCGGCTACTACGCGTAAATTAGAAATAGCACCGACCGAGCGACCTGCTGTTATTCAAATTTATGGGAGAGAGGTTGCTCCGATGGTAGAGGCTGCACTCATTGCGCGACAGGCTAATCCTGAAATTATTGACATAAATTTTGGGTGCCCGGTAAAGAAAGTCGCAGGAAAAGGTGCAGGTGCGGGTATGCTTAGAGATATCCCCAAAATGCTTGAAATAACACGTGCCGTTGTTGATGCGATAGATATTCCGGTGACTGTGAAAACTCGCCTCGGTTGGGACCATAATTCTCGTATTATTGTCGACCTTGCGGAGCAGTTGCAAGATTGTGGAATTCAAGCGTTGACAGTTCATGGTCGTACTCGTTCGCAATTATATTCCGGCTCGGCCGATTGGGATATGATTGCAGCAGTTAAGGCCAATCCCAGATTGAAAATTCCGGTAATTGGCAATGGAGATATTACGACTCCGGAATTAGCTCATCAAGCTTTCGAACGCTCGGGGGTAGACGCTATTATGATTGGACGTGCTTCTATTGGTGCTCCGTGGGTGTTTCATGATGTGAAAGAATATCTCGAAAAAGGGGAGTATCAACCACTTTCACTCGAAAGAAAATTTGAGATTATTCGCCGTCAAATCAATGAAAGTATCGCTCGTATTGACTCCTATAGAGGTATACTTCACATACGTCGACATTTGGCTGCGACTCCATTGTTTAAAGGAATTCCGAATTTCCGCGAAACTCGTATCGCAATGTTGCGCGCTGAAACACCGGAGAAATTGATGGATATTATAGACAAAACATATATATTGCTTTCCGCTAACTCAAACTCTTGAAAATGAAAAAAATATTCGCAATATTTATAGTATTGATAGCCTCAGTAACATGTGTTTGTCAGACAACACAACATTATGAGCTTAAAGTCAATGATTTCACAGAACTTAGAGTTGATAATCATATCCCTGTTGATTATTATTGTAATCCTGATTCTGCCGGGTATGCGGTCTTTGATGCTGCTGATAATCAAGCCGGTTGGATTTTGTTCGACAATAACGGTCGAGGAAAATTATCTATACAAACAGATACTGACTATCCGAAAGGGGAGAGTATCCCGCACATAAAGGTATATTCAACTAATCTGGAAAAAATTGTCAATAGTGGAGATTCTTTAGTTAGAGTTTATGATCTACCATCGATGACCGATAAATTCAAAGCTGTCTTGATTGGCAATGGACGATTATCGGTGCTCGGTGTTGAGGCGCCTAAGGTTGATGCCTCAATTCATTCCGGTAATGGGCAACTCACTATTGAGGGGCGGTGCACAGAAGCAAAACTTCATTTAGTTGGAACAGGAACAATCCTTGCCGACCGTCTCGAAGCTGTTAAAGTAAAGGCTACCATTGTAGGAACAGGGCACATTGGTTGTTCCCCATCTGAAGCGCTTACTGTGATGGGCGCTGGTTCTGGATGTGTGTACTATAAACAATTCCCGCCCACGCTTAAAAGCCGAGGTGTTGGCATTAAGCATTCTCTAATGGAATAGGCTGTGTAGCAATTTTTTTCACGATTATTGATTTTTAAATCGCAACTATAACTCGCTTTGCAACCATCTCTTAAACATCTGACAGCACGGTCGATTAAATGGAATATTGTCGACAGAGTGTCTTCGCAGTTGCTCTATGCTGTGACAGGGATTATATTGGCAAGAGAATTACCACGCGAAGCATTCGGATTGATTGGGGCATTGACTATTTTTCAGTCATATGCGCTGATGATGGTTGATAGCGGATTTTCGTATGCACTGATACAGCGCAAACGCCCAACTGATACTGATTATAGTTCCGTATTCTGGTTTAATTTATTTATTGCCGGTATATTATATGCTATTTTATGGTTCTGCGCACCTCTTATCGCTGATATTTTCCAAGGAGATGAACGCCTAATCCCCTTAAGCCGTGTAATGTTCCTGTCATTTATAATTAATGCAACGGCAATAGTGCAGACCAACCGCTTGACAAAGCAAATGAATTTCCGCCCAATTGCAATCACTAATGTTTTGGGACTTATTGCAGGTGGAGTAGTGGGGGTGTGGTTGGCTATGACCGGTTATGGCGCTTGGGCAATTGTGTGGCAAACGATTGCATTGCAGGGCATAAAGAGTATATCCTTGTGGATATATTGTCGATGGTGGCCTCAGATGGCAATGTCGTGGCAAGCATTGCGCTCCTTCTTCAAGATTGGTGGTAATATGATGATGACGACATTCTTGTATGTCACATTTCAAAATATATACTCATTTTTTATTGGCAACAAAGTTGGCATGGTGCCACTGGGGTATTATACTCAAGCCGATAAATGGAGTAAACTCGGTGTGTCATCTCTTACTCAAGTGCTTACTTCCTCATTTTTGCCTGCGTTGTCGGAGGTTCAAGACGATGAAGAACGTTATCGACGGGTAGTCTCAAAAATGAATCGCTTTACTGCCTACATGCTATTCCCATGCATGATATTCTTGATTGTAATTGCAACCCCCATGTTTCATGTTTTATTTGGAACAAAGTGGGACGCATCAATAATCCTTTTCCAATTACTTTTGGTGCGAGGGATTTTCACAGTAATCAGCACGTTGTATAATAACTACATACTCTCGCTTGGCAAGTCCCGTGCGATATTTTGGTTGGAAGTGTTGCGCGATTCAGCCGCATTGATAGGTATTATTGTCGCATTGCCCTATATATCACTATCCACCTATGATAATGCTGTCTACGGGCTGACAATATTACTATTGGGGCAAGTTGTCGCTTCTGCAATAACGTGGGTTGCTACACTCATAGTTACGGCTAAGATAACTAAAATTAGCGCGTGGAGCTACTGTCGCGACTTGTTGCCATATCTTGTATTATCATTAATTATCGGTGGAGCAATAAGTGTGCTTGCCTCCACATCAATGTGCGATTTGGCATTGCTTATTATTCAGGGAGTCGCCGCATTGTCCCTTTATCTTGGCGCCAACACACTCTTTCCTTCAAAGATTCAGCGCGACGTTTTCGGCTATCTCACCGGCCGCCACCGCTCATTGTAGTTTCTCTGGCAGATTTAAGATTATCTTTCTTACTATATATTTCACTTAAAATATAACCGATTATATTTTAAGTATTCATAATACATCTGATGTCATTTTATCTTATTGCATTATAAAATTCTTGTTTCTAATAACCTATTCGGCTATAATTACATCCCTTATATTTTGATATTGTTATCGACCTATAAATCATTATGGGATAACCAAAATTGGGGTTTCGGTCAAACTTGTAAAAGAGTATATATTTAAAAAGCAGTGGGCGGGAAACTGATGATTCACCGCCCACTGGCATATTTTATTGTGACCGTTGGTCGTATTTTAATCGTGACATTTGGTCACCTTTTTAATCGTTTGTTACGATTGTTTAATTATTAAGCAAGGAATCCGAGAAGCACACCGGCTGCTGTTGCTGAACCGATAACACCTGCTACGTTGGGGCCCATTGCATGCATCAACAAGTAGTTGCTGGGGTCATATTGTAATCCCAAGTTGTTAGAGATACGAGCCGACATCGGTACTGCTGATACACCGGCATTTCCGATAAGCGGATTGATTTTCTTCGATTTGGGCAATATGAGGTTGAAGAGCTTAACAAAGGCTACACCTGATGCAGAGGCGATTATGAATGCCATAAAGCCGAGTGCAAAAATGAAGATTGTTTCCTTGGTGAGGAATGTTGTTGCTTGAGTTGATGCACCTACTGTCATACCGAGCAAGATAGTCACTATATCGGTCAATGCATTTGATGCTGTCTTTGCAAGACGTGTTGTTACGCCACATTCGCGAAGCAAATTACCGAAGAAGAGCATACCCAACAAGGGGAGTGCTGACGGCACTACAAAACAAGTGAGAAGCATTCCGACAACGGGGAAGATGATTTTCTCGTTTTGAGACACGGCACGTGCCGGTTTCATCTTGATAAGACGTTCTTTGCGTGTAGTCAAAAGCTTCATGATAGGTGGCTGTATCACGGGAACGAGTGCCATGTAAGAGTAGGCCGATACCGCAATTGCACCCATGAGGTTGGGGGCAAGTTTTGATGAAAGGAAGATTGCAGTAGGTCCGTCTGCTCCACCAATGATGGCGATTGCACCTGCTTGGTCGGGCATAAAGCCGAGGGCACATGCCACCATATAGGCTCCAAAGATACCAAATTGAGCTGCTGCACCTACAAGCAAAAGTTTCGGATTGGCAATGAGGGCTGAGAAGTCGGTCATTGCACCTATTCCAAGGAAGATAAGAGGTGGATACCATCCGGCACTAACACCGTTGTAGAGGATGTTGAGCACTGAGCCTTGCTCATAGATTCCAATTTCAAGACCGGCAGCGGTGTTAAACGGTATGTTACCGATAAGGATACCGAAACCGATTGGAACAAGTAGCATTGGCTCGAAATTCTTCTTTATCGCGAGATACATGAAGAATATTCCGACTGCAAGCATGACAAAGTGTTGCCATGTTGCGTTATAGAAACCTGTCAGTTGCCAGAACTCAGTCAGGTTGCTAATAAGGAAATCACTTAATGATGATTCTGCTGCCATTGTAATGTAGTTTAGTCAAAAGTGATTATTCTACTTATTCGATGGTGATAAGTACTGTTCCTTCAAGTACTGAATCTCCGGGGTTAACGTTGACTGATGCAATTTTACCATCGCGACCGGCATGGATTGAATTTTCCATTTTCATCGCTTCAAGGATGAGGATTGTATCAGCAGCTTTTACTGCATCTCCAACTTTTACTGGTATTTGAACTACTACACCGGGGAGCGGAGCTTTCACAGGAGATGCTCCTGATGCCACTGTCGGTTTTGCAATTATTTTCTCTCCAGAAGTTGTGCGAGGAGCTGCCGAGGGGCGAGTTGTTTTAACTACTACGACGGGTGCACTCTTTTGTTCAAGTTCAACTTTGTAGGGTATACCATTAACTTCAACTTGGGCAATGCCGTTTTCAATGTCGCCGACACTCACGTTGTAGTTGTTTCCGTTGATTTTATAATTGTAATTTTTCATTGTTGTAATAATGTGAGATGATTAGCGTTTGGGAAGATCACGCATTGAATAAATTTTAGAACTCCATGGCGAGTAGGCTTTCTTAACTTTATTAATAGTAAGAATTGTCTGCTCTGTGTCGTGAGCATTGAGATGCTCGTGTAGTGCCATTGTAATAGCTGCAATGACCTCTCCTGAATCATGTTCCGGGAGATCTTTGGTGGCAACTTCCTTAGGTGCAAGACCTTGAGATTTGATTTTGTTTGTGCGATTTATACGTGCCCCAAATTTGCTGATTACCATGAAGCAGAGACACAACACCAATAAAGCGCTGAATACTATTGCCATGGCCATAACTGTCAGCGCAACACCACTCTTATCTAATTTGTGGAATGTCTCCACCTTAGTGTTAGTGTCCTTGATGACATTGTTGCTCGATGGGGTGATGTATTTTTCAACGCCATCAACTATTTCTCCGTTGCGTATTTCCCATGCTTCGGCTACATTAATGCCTCCTACGCCATCGACTTTGCGGGCGTATGATTCTCCTGCCTTGAGTTCAGCGGGGATTACAATTGCATCGATGAGCGTTTTGCGGTCAGCATCATATACTGCGATATAGTTTTCCTCGCCGAGGGTGAATTGGAAATTGGTGTGGAATGTACCACGGGTTGGCTTATTGTCTGCCCAGAAAATGATATGTTGGCGTTTGGGTATACGTGTATTAACATCACCGAGGGGAACAGCATAAGCTATCGCGCGATTGATAGTATCGCCGGGAGCTATTTTTTCGGTTGTGATGTAGACGCTCGAAATTTCGAGTGGAGCATATGTGGAGTTGAAAAGCTCAACCCATGCGTTACGCTCACCGTAATCGTCAACTACAGAATTTTCGTTGCCGACCATAACCTCGTTGATACACAATCCGCCTCGGCTTTGTGCTGTTGCAGATAGGCATCCTACCACACCGATGAGAAGCAATAAAAATGTTTTTTTCATAAAATAAGACCTTTTTACTGTCAGTGATGTGAATATTATAGAGGTATGTTTCCGTGCTTTTTAGCCGGGTTAACAACTTTCTTGGTAGCGAGTTGTTGTAGAGCGCGAATCACGCGGAAACGAGTATTGCGCGGCTCGATAACATCATCTATATAACCATATTTAGCTGCGTTGTAGGGGTTACAGAAGAGTTTGTTGTATTCTGCTTCTTTTTCTGCAAGAACTGCTGCAGGATCTTCCGCTGCTTTTGCTTCTCTTGCATAAAGTACTTCTACTGCACCGGCTCCGCCCATTACAGCGATTTCTGCAGTAGGCCATGCGTAGTTCATGTCGCCACGAAGTTGCTTACAGCTCATCACGATGTGGCTACCACCGTAACTCTTACGCAATGTTACTGTTACTTTGGGCACTGTTGCTTCGCCATATGCATAAAGAAGTTTTGCTCCATGGAGAATAACGCCGTTGTATTCTTGACCGGTACCGGGGAGGAAGCCGGGGACGTCAACGAGTGTAACCAAAGGAATATTGAAAGCGTCGCAGAAACGTACGAAGCGAGCTCCCTTGCGTGATGCGTTAGAGTCGAGTACGCCGGCGAGATATTTAGGCTGGTTGGCTACGATTCCTACTGATTGACCATTGAAGCGAGCAAAACCTACGATGATGTTTTTAGCATAGTCGCGTTGTACTTCGAGGAATTCACCGTTGTCAACGATAGCTCCGATTACCTCATACATGTCGTAAGGACGGTTGGCTGAATCGGGAATAATTTCGTTGAGTGAATCTTCCAAACGGTCGATGGGGTCGGTACATTCAACCATGGGAGCCTCTTCAAGGTTGTTTTGAGGCATAAAGCTGAGAAGCTGACGAGTGATTTTGAGAGCTTCTTCGCCATCCTCTGTTGCGAAGTGAGCAACACCACTCTTTGCTGAGTGCACTTCAGCGCCACCGAGAGCTTCCTGAGTTACATCTTCGCCGGTTACGGTTTTCACTACCTTCGGTCCGGTGAGGAACATGTATGATATACCCTTTGCCATGATAGTGAAGTCGGTAAGTGCGGGAGAGTAAACTGCACCACCGGCACATGGACCGAGGATACAAGAGATTTGGGGAATAACACCTGATGCGAGGATGTTGCGCTGGAATATTTCAGCATAACCTGCCAAAGCGTTGATACCTTCTTGGATACGTGCACCACCTGAGTCGTTAAGACCGATTACGGGTGCACCCATTTTCATTGCCATATCCATGATTTTGCAAATCTTCAATGCCATTGTTTCAGAGAGTGAACCTCCGAACACGGTGAAGTCCTGTGCAAAAACATAAACGAGGCGGCCGTCGATTGTACCATAACCGGTTACTACGCCGTCGCCAAGATATGATTTCTTTTCTTGACCGAAGTTTGTGCAACGATGGCGAACAAACATGTCGAGTTCTTCGAAAGAACCTTCATCGAGAAGTTGAGCGATACGTTCGCGTGCAGTGTATTTGCCGCGTTCGTGTTGTTTTTCAATTGCTTTCTCACCGCCACCGATACGTGCTTCGGCGCGCATGTCAATAAGCTCTTTTACTTTTTCGAGTTGATTACTCATATAAGTTTAAAAATTGATGATATGTAATAACTAAATTTTATTTACAAATTATTTGTTGGGGTCTTCGCAAAGCTCGATAAGCGCACCACAAGTTGATTTCGGGTGGAGGAATGCGATGTTAAGGCCTTCAGCACCTTTGCGAGGAGCTTTGTCGATGAGGCGGCAACCTTTTTCTTCTGCTTCGGCCAATGCGTTGGCTACGCCATCTTCCATTGCGAATGCGATATGTTGAATACCTCCGCGTCCACCGTTGCCGGCGATGAATTTCGATATTGCACTATCTTCCGATGTGCCTTCGAGAAGCTCGATTTTAGTTTGCCCTACTTTGAAGAAGGCTGTACGCACTTTTTAATCTGCTACTTCTTCGATGGAGAAGCATTTAAGACCAAGTATTTTTTCGTAGAAAGGGATTGCCTCGTCGAGCGAGGGAACGGCGATGCCGACGTGTTCAATGTGTGAAATGTTCATGATGATATGAAAATTTAAAAATAATTATTTACAAATGACGTTTACCGACTAATGTGTGATGCATCACAACACTATTCGGCTAACAAACTGCAAATTTAACAAATAAATTGACATAATTATTAAAAAACCTCAAAAATCGGCAAAATATACGGTCAGATATGCCAAAAATTACTGGCATATTTGTCGCCACAGTGCAATTATGGCAGTTCTTCTGTCATTAACGTTCCGATAAATTTCCCTCTTTTTGCCCCGAAAATCCCGCGCTGACTGACAAAAATGCTGAGATAAGCGACATTTTGGCAGAATTTACATGGAATTCTTCCCCATCCCCCCTACATTGGCATGCCCATAAACATTTTGGCATAACATTTGTTTGATAAATGAGTGCAGCGCCACAATGGTGGTTGCAAGAGTAAAACTAAATTTGATTAATAACGTAAAAAAAATAATATCTCATTATGGGAAAAATAATTGGTATTGACTTAGGTACAACAAACTCATGTGTATCAGTATTGGAAGGTAACGACCCTGTCGTAATTCCTAACAGCGAAGGTCGCAACACTACACCTTCGGTAGTAGCATTTGTTGATGGTGGTGAACGCAAAGTGGGCGACCCCGCTAAGCGTCAGGCTATCACCAATCCGAAACGTACGGTTTACTCAATCAAACGTTTCATGGGCGAAACTTTCGACCAAGTGAAAAATGAAATCGAACGCGTTCCCTATAAAGTAGTTCGCAGCGACAACAACACTCCGCGTGTTGATATCGACGGACGCCAGTACACTCCGCAGGAAATCTCGGCTATGATTCTTCAAAAGATGAAAAAGACTGCCGAAGACTATCTCGGACAAGCTGTTACCGACGCTGTTATCACTGTGCCCGCTTACTTCAACGATGCTCAACGTAAAGCTACTAAAGAAGCCGGTGAAATCGCAGGTTTGAACGTTCAACGTATCGTTAACGAACCCACTGCAGCCGCTTTGGCTTACGGTCTCGACAAGAGCGATAAGGACCAAAAAATCGCAGTATTCGACCTCGGTGGTGGTACATTCGATATCTCAATCCTCGAACTCGGCGACGGCGTGTTTGAAGTGAAATCAACCAATGGCGACACTCACCTCGGTGGCGACGACTTCGACCACGTGATTATCGACTGGCTTGCTGATGAGTTCCAGAACGAACACCACGTTGACCTCCGTCAAGACCCCATGGCTCTTCAACGCCTCAAAGAAGCAGCTGAAAAAGCTAAAATCGAGCTTTCTTCAACCACTTCTACCGAAATCAACCTCCCCTACATCATGCCCGTTAACGGCATTCCTCAGCACCTTGCCAAGACTCTCACTCGTGCTAAATTTGAACAACTTGCCGACTCTCTCATCTCTCGCACTCTCGCTCCCTGTCAGCAAGCTCTCAAAGATGCCGGCATGACACCGAGCGACATCGATGAAGTAATCCTCGTAGGTGGTTCAACTCGTATCCCCGCAATCCAAGCAGTGGTAGAGAAATTCTTCGGCAAAACACCTTCTAAGGGCGTTAACCCCGACGAAGTGGTAGCCGTAGGTGCTGCAATCCAAGGCGCCGTTATCTCAGGCGATGTTAAGGATGTGCTTCTTCTCGACGTTGTTCCCTTGTCGGTAGGTATCGAAACTCTTGGTGGCGTGATGACCAAACTTATCGAAGCTAACACTACAATACCCACTCGCAAGAGCGAAGTATTCTCAACCGCTTCCGACAATCAGCCCTCAGTGGAAATCCACGTATTGCAGGGAGAACGCCCCATGGCAAAAGATGACAAGACACTTGGCAAATTCCACCTCGATGGCATCATGCCCGCTCCCCGTGGTGTGCCCCAAATCGAAGTTACATTCGAAATCGACAAGAACGGTATTCTCAACGTATCGGCTAAAGATAAAGCTACAGGCAAAGAGCAAAGCATACGCATCGAAGCATCATCGGGCTTGACCGACGCTGAAATCAAACGCATGAAAGATGAAGCAGCAGCCAATGCAGCAAGCGATGCTAAAGAAAAAGAACGCATCGACAAACTCAACCAAGCCGACGCTATCATCTTCCAAACTGAGAAACAACTTGCCGACCTCGGCGACAAATTGCCCGCCGACAAGAAGTCAGCTATCGAAACCGCTGTTGCTCAACTCAAAGAAGCACACAAAGCTCAGGACCTCGACGCTATCGATGCCGCTATCAAGAACATCGAAGCACAATTCCAAGCAGCACAGCAAGATATCCTCAACGCACAGGCTCAAGCACAAGGTGGAGCTAATCCTGGTGCCAACCCCGGCGCAGGCAACAACGGTGCTGACGACGTGACCGACGTTGACTTCGAGGAAGTGAAATAATAGCAACAGGAAATCGTTCCGCCGGCCCTGCTCAGTTCGTGAGGAACTCACTCCGTGCCACTGTCAAGGACTATCGGAACACCACGCAGAAAACAATCCTATCAACTGCGAAATAAATAGATTAGGGCGCGATCAATTCAAGTCGCGCCCTAATCATTTATTATATTTTCGAATAATCGACTCAATAATTCGAGTCCACGTTAATCTTTGATAACCCATTCGCCGCATTTGGCACTACCTCGGCGCATTATTTTACCTTTTACTTTGAGAGAGGCAAACAAACGTTCAACTTGTCGCTGCGACAGAGATAGTATTTCAGAAACCCTTCTAATCGTTAGTTGCTTGTTCTCGGTGATAAGATTTAGGATTTTCCGTTCATTGTCATTCAAATCATCATTTCCCCCGACATTACAATTCATAGAAGGTATCGTAAAAGATAGTTATTTCAATAATTTGGTCATCTTGTCGATGCAACGCTTCTTTTGCTCAAGGTTTGGGTGAACATATAAGTTTAGGGTTGTGCTTATATTAGCGTGTCCCAAAATTACGCTCACCGTTTTATAGTCGCATTGGCTTTCAATGCAGCGAGTGGCAAAACTATGTCGCAAACCATGAAATTTCAAGAGAGGAATTTTGAGGTTTTGTAAAACCGATTTATAATAATTGCGATATGTTCTTGGTTCGGTAGGCTTACTTTCGTTGGTAAGCACAAAGAAAGTGTCATTAACAACTTTCTTCAACGGCTTTATCACTTTTATGAGTTCCTTTGAAAGTGGTATCTCTCTAATTGAATTTTGTGTTTTTGGGGTTGAAATAATAAGCTCGGTTCGCTTTTCATCATTTTCAATTATGTATATACGCTCGATTGTACGGCGAACATTGATAATACCTTGTGTAATATCAATATCTTCCCATTGCAAAGCACACACCTCTCCAATTCGCATACCAGTATGCAAGCAAAGCATTATACCAAGATTGCGAAAAGTGAAATTCTCGGTAAGAAATGATAAGAGTTTCCTTTGATTTGTAATGTTCAATACCTCAATTCCATTTCGCTCTTGTGATACAGGATATTTTATATCCCAATCACGATGTTCCATTACTCCAATTTTTACTCCAAAACGATAGAGCATTTTCAGCACAATCATAAAATCTTTTACTGTTTTTTGACTTAGACCTGCATTCAGTTTATCAAAAACAAACTCTTGCACATCATTTTCTTCTATAACTTTTGTCTTATCGCCAAAAGTTGGTAAAAGATGATTTTCAAGGATAATTGCATAGGCTGAAATGGTTGAAAGTTTTACATACTTTCGTTTTTCCTCTTTCCAAAGAGAGGAAATTTCTCTAAATGATTCAATTTCCGTCATATTATAAATGTTTATAGTACATTTATAATTTACGGATTGGGAGTCCTTAATG
>JAFXHY010000197.1 GCA_017536215.1 Muribaculaceae bacterium
ACCATAAGCCGCCGCGATCTGCTTGTAGAACGAATTAAAATGAAATTGCCCTCCCGGCTGATTTTCATAATTATGAATTGTCCAGATATTTCCCGCATCGATAAACAATGCACCTTCTATCACCCAAAACAATTTGGCTCTATACTCAATATTTAAATCCAAGCGGATATCACCACACTGATTTATAAAGTCGGTCACCGAATTGCGTGAATCATACGCCCCGGGGCCGAGAGTTCGCACCCCCCAACCCCTCACTGAATTGGCGCCTCCCGAATAAAAGCGTTTTTCAAAAGGTATCATCTTCGAGTTGCCATAAGGAACACCGATACCAAAGCCTCCATGCAACGCTATTGAATTTCGTGAATTGAAATTGTATACCCATGAATAATCAAATTCTGCCTTCGCATACTGCGAATACTGCGTATTAAACACCTTATACGCCCCATCTTCTCGTTTTTGCCCGGTTATCGATGACAATCCGTACAATAAGTTTCCTGCCGTTTCTACCGATGCTCGCAATGTCCATATCTGCTGCTGAAACGGACTGCCAAACATCCGTGATGTTGGCGTGACCGGTCGGCGATTGGTGCGATATATCGAATATCCCATTCGCATGATTAAGTGGTCCTCATACGAATACCTTAACAACGGATTTTCAGGTGCTACTGTGTTTATAAAGTCTATGGTTGACTTCGGGAGATATACATAGTTCACATCTATTAAATCAAACGTATTTCTCCGCATATTCGACGGGTCATTCCATTTATATTTCCATGCAGCACCGGCGATAACGCGCGTATACTCCGGACGCTCCTGATAGTTAAACGATAATGCAAACTCGGTTTGTGCTTTCGATTTCTGCTTGAAACTCTTCGACACAAATGGTGCTTTAAACTTCGGAAACGTTATTCCCACCTCCGAAGCAACCTCTGTATAGCGGTCATTTATCAAGCCCTCCGGACTTCCCGACAAACTCTCATACGACGTTCTGACCTTCGCTGTCAAAACCTCTCCTCCGTGCGCAAGGTTGCGATGCTGATACGTAACTCCAACACCAAAACCAAGATCTCCCTCCGAGTTCGTTCCTTCCACTTCAAATGTAACTCCCTGCTTTTTTGTGCGCGATAATGTGATTACAGCCCTTAATGCAGGATTACCGGCTATTGTATCCGGCAACATCGCAATATTTACAAACTTCACTATCGCCAATTGCGATAAGGCCTCATACGTGCGATTGACATCACTTGCACTATATGGAGCGCCGATTCGGATAAAACACTTCTCTTCAAGCAACGACAACTTCAAATATCGGTCGCCATAGTACACTGCTGAAAAATTTCCCGAACTCACTGTATCAATTGCCATGCCGGGCTTATATTCGGGCGATTCTACTCGATACTCTACCCTACTGACATGCATCGGTATTTCTCGATACGTCGAATCTGCCTTCTGAGGCAACAGCACATGCATTGTCAAGTCTACATCTTTCGACGTCGCTGTTGTATCCGCCACAAAAGTAATTTGCTCTTTTGTAAAATAGTAATACCCCTTATCTCGCAATCGCGACGCTATATTTATTCGCTCATTTTCAAGCACATCGCGATTAAGCAACGTACCCTCCTCTATCGTAAACTTTTCCTTTTCGGCCATAATAGCCTCCCCAACTCCGGGGTCTTCAAATTTGTACGATATATTTTTGATAATATGAGGAGAACCCGATTTTATATGGTACACCAACTCAACTTTGCGACCTTTGCGATTAAATATCGAATCGACCGTTACTTGTGTATTGGTATATCCCCTATTTATTAATGCCAATTCCAATTGCCTTCGCGATTGCTCTGTCAGCTCTTTGCTGAAAATTACCGGCTCTTGACCCAAACTTCGAGCCCATCGATTATACCAACGAGTAGAATCGCGTCCCGACATATTATAAATGCCCAACTGCAATTTTGCAAACCCAAGCACTACGTGATTAGGTTGCTGACGCAGATAGTTAAGTAGCGTCATCTCATCTGCCCCGGTCGACGGGTCTACCATTATCTTAACCTTATCAAGTAGATATTGACCTTCCGGCACATGACGAGACGTGCTACACGACACTCCCGTTAGCATAACTGCCATCGCTACTACTAATAATAATATGCCTGATTTCCCTATCTTCATCTTTCTATTCTATAGAGGGCGATATATCAATGTATTCGAATGCTCTTCTCGAAATATTTCTTCCGACGCTCTTTGCAAGTCCGCATTGGTCAACTCGCGATATCGCAATATTACTTCATTTATATCCTCTTTATGATACTCACTCAATGCAAGTGACTGGGCTTTCGATAAGTAACTTATATTGCCAAACAACATTGCCGACTCCATCTTATTGATTGCTCGTGTCAAATGTTCGTCGCTAAACTGACGATGTATGACATCTTCTACCTTCGATTTTAATATCGCTATGGCTCGTTGCTCATTTTCAGCGCCCCCTTCTCGTAGTCGCATATTTAGCATTAAAACTCCGGGCTCCTCACTTCCGAGTATCGACGCATCTACCGATGTAAACAAATCGCTCTCCATGAGCAACTCGCGATAAAATATCGACGACTCGCCATTGGCCATCAAATCTGTCAACAAATCGGCGCAATAATATTGCTTGGTTCCATACCCCTGCATCGGATACGCTATCGTTATATCCGTTGACGGAACTCGACCTTTCACCTCTACTATTCGTGGCTCACGCTGTTCCGGTTCTGGGGAATAATTGCGAGGCATTATTTCTCTGCGTGGGATATCGCCAAACCATTTCTCCGCCAATCTACGAGTTTCATCTGCACTTATATTTCCCGAGACCGACAACACTGCATTATTGGGAGCATAATGTGAAAAGAAAAACTCCTGCGCCTCCGAAAGCTGTACCTTTGCGATATGCGACGGCTCTTTCCCTATAACAGGCCACTGATATGGATGAACCTTATATATCATCTTGCGAAGATGATGCGACATATCGCCATACGGCCGATTGAGACATTGTTGTTTAAATTCCTCTATCACTACCGACCGTTGCACCTCAAGTGTCCGCTCTGTAAATGCCGGACTCAACATGCGGTCGCTCTCCAACCAAAATGCCGTCTCTGCATTTTGCGCCGGCACTATATCGTAGAAATTGGTAAAATCATTCGACGTCCACGCGTTATTCTTTCCACCGGCGCGCTCTATCGCGCCATCAAAGTCGGGAATATTAACCGAACCGCCAAACATCAAATGCTCAAACAAATGTGCAAGCCCCGTCAGATTACTATCCTCATCGCGGGACCCCACATTGTATAGCACATTGACTGCCACCATTGCCGTGTTCCCATCATAATTGTGAACTACGCGCAACCCGTTCGACAATTCAAATCGCGTGGTATCTATCATATCCCTATTTTTCCTTGCTTATTCTTCTACTTCGACCTTAGTGATTTTTATATCTTCTGTTGGTCTATCATTGCGGTCGGTCGACACTTTTTGAATTGCGTCAACAACCTCCATCCCAGTGATAACTTCTCCAAACACTGTGTACTGACCGTCAAGATGCGGAGTTCCTCCTACGGTGCTATATGCTGTGCGCTGTGCGTCGGTCAACTTAGCCGGATTTTGTGCAGCTTCCGCCTCTGTAATGGCTATCAACTCATTTTGCAATTCCAACAACCCTTCTCTATCGCCGGCACTCTGTAAAGCGCGAATTTTTTCCATATTTTCGCCTGCCAATCGTTGGAAGATTGATTGCTGCTGAGCCATTTGCAATTGTCCGTCGAGTTGCGACATCTCTTGGCTACCATAAACTTTTCCGGTTACAATATAGAATTGGGAACCCGATGATCGGCGTTGTGGATTAACTTGATCTCCCTGACGAGCGGCTGCCAACGCACCGCGTTTGTGGAAATATTTAGGATAGACAAATTCTGCTTCAAGGGTATACCCGGGGTCACCTGAACCCAACATTTTTCCCTTAGGGGCATTCTTTGAATCCGGGTCGCCGGTCTGAATCATAAATTCATTAATTACTCGATGGAACAAAACTCCATTATAGAACCCTTCTTTAGCCAATTTTACAAAATTATCGCGATGACGTGGGGTATCGCCATACAAGCGTACTTTGATATCACCCTTGGTAGTGCTGATATTTACTATTATATCCCCTTTCGCTTTGTTATTTACTTCGTTTGACATATCTTTTGTATTTGATGTTACTTCTTCTTTTGTTTCTTCTTCATTGGTCACCTCTTCAGCTTTCTCTTCCTCGGCAACCTTCTCTTCCACTACAACAGTAGTGCTGTCTGTCTTCTCGTCGGTTGCTGTTGCTCCTTCTCTCTCACTCTGTTTTTGGCAGCCACTCCACAGAAGCATCATTCCGCAAAGCGCAGTTATCTTAATTATTCTTTTCATATTCCTTTCGGATATAGTCGTTTATAGATTCGTCGAAAATTATTATCACTCAATCTCAACTCTTCTGCTCGCTCAAGATAATCATCGCCATATAAACTTTGCAACAAATATCCGATATATGCTCGCTCGCGGTCTCGATCTATTGCTGCACTCACCATTTTATCTATCGTAGCTGAAAAATGCTCCTTATCTACGGCATTGAGATATCTTGCTGCGCTAACAAGGAATTGTCCACTCCCATCCACTTTTATCAAGTTGTCTGTAAGCCAATCAATATCTTCATCTATCATACCGATATTGTTAGCAATATACTCATACGTCAACAAGCCGTCAACATCTTTTTCAAGTTCTTTTATTGTGCTTACTTCCATTACTCTTATTTTTTTGGCAAAATTACAACGCACGTTTTCGGTCAATGCGTCAAATTCATATTCTATCTATTTTCCTTTCGCAAAAATACACTAAATAAATCGCTCAACAAAATTAATCACTCCACATGCCTCGTTTTTTTCTCAAATTATCGTAAATTTGCACTCTATTTAGGACTGATTTGTTCTCTTGTAAATACCTATTTAGAATTATTACTTCTTTAAAATATCAGTCCACAACCATTTTATTATATGAAAAAATTCACTAAAATTGTAGCTACAGTTTCCGACCGTCGGTGCGATGTCGAGTTCATAAACGACTTATTTATCAACGGAATGAACGTTGTCCGAATGAACTCTGCTCACCTTTCGTTTGATGGTTTTTCCAAAATCGTCAACAACGTCCGTAAAGTTTCTAATCGCATCGGAATTCTTATGGACACTAAAGGTCCGGAAATTCGTACAACCAACAACAACTTCGACGATAAAGACACTCCAATTATCATTTCTGCTGGCGACAAAATTCAATTCGTTGGTGACCCCGACTCCCTTTCATCTCCTCAACGAATATGCCTTTCTTACACCGGCATTGCTAACGATGTGCATCAAGGCAACCACCTGCTCATCGATGATGGAGAACTCGACTTCATAATCGACGCTATTGACAACGGCATAATCTACGCAACTGCTTTAAATTCCGGTAAACTCGGGGCTCGTAAAAGCGTTAACATTCCGGGGGTTGCAATCAACCTCCCGTCTCTAACGCCTCGCGACATTACTAACATTGGCTATGCTATCGACCTTGGTATCGACTTTATCGCTCACTCTTTTGTGCGCTCGGCCAATGATGTAAAAGCAATCCAAAAAATTCTCGACGAAAGAGGCTCTTCTATAAAAATTATATCTAAAATAGAGAACCAAGAAGGCATCGACAATTTTGACGAAATTCTCAACGCTTCTTACGGAATTATGATTGCACGTGGCGACCTTGGCATCGAAATCCCCGCCGAACGGATTCCCGCTATTCAGCGCAATCTCATCGACCGTTGTATTCGTGCCCACAAACCCGTAATTGTGGCTACTCAGATGCTTCATTCGATGATTTCAAATCCACGACCTACTCGTGCAGAAGTCTCCGACATCGCTAATGCAGTTTACCAACACACCGACGCGCTTATGCTTTCTGGTGAAACCGCCTACGGAGACTACCCTATCGAAGCTATTTCAACAATGACTCGCGTGGCAAAAGAAGCCGAACGCTCTATGATTGAAAATAATAAAGCAATTATTCCGAATATCGAGCACGACGTCACCTCTTTCCTTGCCCGACAAGCCGTCAAATCAAACTCAGTGCTCGGCACCCGTGCAATTATAACCGACAGCTACACCGGTCGCACAGCTCGCTACGTCGCTTCTTATCGCGGTCTTTTCCCTACTCTCGCGCTATGCTACCACGAAAACGTTGTCCGACTTCTTGCCCTTTCCTACGGCGTGTGGGCAATTCACCAACCCTCCACATCTTCCTCGCGTCAATACCTACGAAACGGGCTGATGCACCTGCTCGAGAGCAACCTCCTCACCAATGACGACTTCATCGCATATCTTGGGGGAGGATTTGGTGAAGGACACGGAACCACTTTCCTCGAAATCAATAAAGTAAGTGAAGTAATGGACAACTATCACACCTACTCGCTCCCAAACCTCGAGGACGTAGAGCAATCTGCTCCAATCAATGAATAACCATCTCTCTCTGATGCATTTTTACGATTCTTTATTTTACACATTATAACAACATGATTACACAAGAACAATTAAAAGAGACTTTTGAACGCAAGCTCGCGTTGAGGAGGTATCTTTGACATCGACAGCAAGAAAATAGAACTTGAAGAAGAAGAGTTGCGCACCCACGTCCCCGACTTCTGGGAACATCCTAAAGAAGCGCAAGCTCAAATGAAAAAAATCAAAGACATTAAAGCTTGGATCGACGGATACAACGAAGTTGAATCTCTCGTCGACGAGTTACAACTTTCTTTCGACTTCTACAAAGAAGAACTCGTCTCTGAGGACGAAGTCGACGCTCAATACTCTGCTACTATTAACGCTATTGAAGCGCTCGAACTGCGAAACATGTTGCGTCGCGAAGAGGACTCCCTCGGCGTCGTTCTCAAAATCAACTCCGGAGCCGGTGGCACCGAAAGCCAAGACTGGGCTTCTATGCTTATGCGTATGTACCTACGCTATTGCGAACGTCACGGATACAAAACTTCTATCGCCAACCTCCTTGAAGGTGATGAAGCCGGCATCAAATCTTGCACTATCAACGTTGAAGGCGACTTCGCTTATGGATATCTTAAAAGCGAAAACGGCGTTCACCGACTCGTTCGCGTATCTCCCTACAACGCGCAAGGAAAACGTATGACATCTTTCGCTTCGGTTTTCGTCACCCCACTTGTCGACGACACTATTGAAGTTAAAGTCGAAAACGCACTCCTATCTTGGGACACCTTCCGTTCTGGTGGCGCTGGCGGACAGAACGTAAACAAAGTTGAATCCGGAGTGCGACTTCGATACCAATACACCGACCCCTACACCGGTGAAAAAGAAGAAATTCTAATCGAAAACACCGAAACTCGCGACCAACCAAAAAACAAAGAAAACGCCCTACGTCACCTTCGCTCTATTCTCTACGAAAAAGAAATGCAACATCGTCTTGAAGAGCAAGCTAAAGTGGAAGCCGGAAAAATGAAAATTGAATGGGGGTCACAAATTCGTTCTTACGTTTTCGACGACCGCCGTGTTAAGGACCACCGCACCGGATTTCAAACTTCCGACGTTAACGCTGTTATGGATGGCGACCTCGAC
Source organism: Muribaculaceae bacterium (assembly GCA_017536215.1). Lineage (GTDB taxonomy): Bacteria > Bacteroidota > Bacteroidia > Bacteroidales > Muribaculaceae > JAGBWK01. The sequence continues at coordinate 7,653 of JAFXHY010000197.1, forward strand.
GGCTTCATCAAAGCTTTCCTTATGGAATTTGCCGGTTCCGACGAAAAATAACTCCTCCTCTGAAATCCCTTCTTTATTATGCAGAAACTTACTATCATAAAAGTCGGCGGGAAAATCGTAGAAGAACCCGATTCGCTCGCTAAACTAATTAACGATTTTGCTAAAATTCCCGGGCTTAAACTCCTCGTTCATGGAGGGGGACGTTCGGCCACTAAAATTGCTGAGCAACTCGGTATCCAACAAAAAATGGTCGACGGCCGACGCATCACTGATATCGAAACTCTTCGCGTCGTCACAATGGTTTATGGCGGACTCGTCAACAAAAATATCGTAACTTCCCTTCAAGCTATCGGAATTAACGCTATTGGACTGACTGGCGCCGACATGAACATTATTCGCTCACATAAGCGTCCCGCTACGGAAATTGACTACGGTTACGTTGGCGATGTCGACAAAGTAGATGCCGACGCCATTGCACAACTTCTCCACAGAGGGCTGGTCCCCGTTATTGCTCCCCTTTCCCACGATGGGATGGGATCTTTGCTTAACACCAATGCCGACACTATTGCCTCGGAAGTGGCTCAAGCTCTTGCCCCGATTTTCGACACTACTCTGACTTTCTGCTTCGAAAAAGCCGGGGTCCTCGCCGACGAAAACGACGACAATTCCGTTATCAAAAAAATCGATCGCGCAACTTTTAATCAGCTACGCGACCGTAATATTATCGCCGGTGGGATGATTCCCAAACTCGACAATGCTTTTAAAGCTCTTAAGTCGGGGGTTAAAGAAGTGGTCATCACTAAGGCCGATTCGATTGCCATCTCCGGCTGCGGCACAACCATCTGCGACTAATCTCCTGTGGCTCACCATCTTATCGCAAGATGTCAACCTCCCCGTATATTGTTTATTATTTATTCTTCATCTGTTTGACGTTTTTAATTGCCAAAAGTTTAATCTACTGATGTTTTTTTCTGCATTTTTTCTTAAATTTGCACAAAATTAATCGATTACACTTGGCTATGCAATTTTAGCAATCGATTTCGAATAATTAATAAGCTTATTCATTTTAATAACATATTTCATTTTTTAGGCTATGAACAAAATTGACCGTCTACTCGCCGAAAAACTTCTTAAAATTAGTGCTATCAAGTTGCAACCCGAAAACCCTTTCATTTGGGCTTCCGGTTGGAACTCTCCTATATACACCGACAACCGTAAGACTCTCTCTTACCCCGACATCCGCTCTTTCATAAAAGTGGAGCTCGTGCGTCTCATTATGGAAAATTTTCCCGAAGCGGAAGCTATCGCCGGTGTCGCTACCGGTGCTATCGCTCAAGGAGCTCTCGTTGCAGACGAGCTTATGCTCCCCTACGTCTACGTTCGTTCTACTCCTAAGGACCACGGACTCGAAAACCTCATCGAAGGTTCGCTCCGCCCCGGACAAAAAGTCGTGGTTATTGAAGACCTCGTTTCTACAGGCAAAAGCTCTTTGAAAGCTGTCAACGCCATCCGCGCTGCAGGTAGCGAAGTGATCGGAATGGTCGCTATTTTCACCTACGAATTCCCCGTCGCTGTTGAGCAATTCAAACAAGAGAAAGTAAAACTTCTCACCCTCAGCAACTACTCTTCTATGCTTGAAGCTGCTGTTAAAACCAACTACATACGCGAAAGCGATGTCAAAACTCTCGAATTGTGGCGTGAAGACCCCGCTAACTGGGTACCGGCTAACTCAAACGACAACTAATCTTCTAATTCTGTTTTATGTCTCGTTACGAAAGCAAAACGGTTACGGTAGAAAAGCCTATCGACGATATGTTCAATCGCTTCTCTGACCTATCTCTTTTTGAGAAACGAATTCAAGAACTACCCGACGACAAACGCGCGCAACTTGGTGACGTTCACTTCTCCGCCGACGCTATTTCAATCGTCACGCCTCAAGTTGGTGAACTTAAATTCCAAATTGTCGAACGTTGCTACCCCGATAAAATAGTTTTTGGAAGTCCGGGTGCTCCCATCAATCTTAACATGTCGGTCAACTTCGCCGCCGTCAGCGAATCTGCCACAAACGTCACTACAGTCATCGACGTCGACATCCCGGCAATGCTTCGCCCATTCGTCGGTCCCAAACTTCAACAAGCAGCCGACAAATTCGGTGAAATGATTTCCAATCTCAGCAACTCTTAATACTTTATAACCTCAGCAACTTATCGCTGAGGTTTTTACTACAAATTATTTCCTCAACTCTTTTTAATCATGGCGAATAAACTCTGGGAAAAAAATATATCTGTCGACAACGACGTCGAAGCCTACACCGTTGGACGTGACCGCGAAATGGACCTTTACCTCGCTCCTTTCGACGTACTCGGCTCGATTGCACATATCACTATGCTACAATCTATCGGTCTTATTTCCGACGACGAATTGCCTGTGTTAACCGACGCCCTTCGCGACATTTTCAACTCTATTTCCAACGGAGACTTCACTATCGAAGATGGTGTTGAGGACGTTCATTCCCAAGTTGAACTGCTTCTAACTCGACGACTTGGCGACATCGGCAAAAAAATCCACTCCGGACGTTCGCGCAACGACCAAGTGCTCGTCGACCTAAAATTGTTTATTCGCTCTCGCATTGAAGACCTCGTTGAAGCCGTAACTCGACTTTTCAACATCCTTATCAAGCAAAGCAACAAATACAAAGACATCATTATGCCCGGATACACCCATTTGCAAGTAGCAATGCCTTCTTCTATGGGTCTCTGGTTTGGTGCTTATGCCGAAAGCCTCGTCGACGATCTATCGGTTCTTCGCGCTGCCTACGAAATCACCAACCGCAACCCACTCGGCTCTGCCGCCGGCTACGGCTCGTCATTCCCCCTCAACCGCGCCATGACCACCGACCTCCTCGGATTTGAATCCATGGACTACAACGTCGTTTACGCCCAAATGGGTCGCGGGAAAACCGAACGTATTGTTGCCAATGCAATCGCGTCTATCGCCGCTACAATTAGCAAACTCGCCTTCGACGCATGCATGTTCAATTCTCAAAACTTCGGCTTCATTAAACTTCCCGATGAGTTCACCACAGGCTCTTCTATTATGCCTCACAAGAAAAACCCCGACGTTTTTGAACTGACTCGCGCCAAATGCAACAAGCTACAAGCTCTCCCCGTGGAAATCACATTGATTACCAACAATCTCCCCTCAGGCTACTTCCGCGACCTCCAGCTCGTCAAAGAATCTTTCCTCCCCGCCTTCGACTCTATAATCGCTATCCTCGACATGACAGGACGCATGCTCGACAACATTAAAGTAAACACCGACGTCGCTCGCGACCCCCGATACAAATTCATGTACTCTGTCGAAGAAGTTAATCGACTCGCTGCCGAAGGAACTCCATTCCGCGATGCCTACAAACAAGTTGGGCTCGCCATCGAAAATGGCGATTTCAATCCTCAGTTCGACATCAACCACACCCACGAAGGCTCTATTGGCAACCTTTGCAACGACCGAATTCAACTTCGATTCCTCGACATCGTTAAGCAATTCGATTTCGCCACCTACCACAACGCCTTCAACACTCTCCTCGGTCTTAACAATTAATATTGCGCCATGATGAAACGCCTCATCTCTGCCATTATTCTCTCATGCGCCCTCTTTTCATGCGAAGAAATTGAGGACGATAGAATCCCTCCCTACCCCGTCTACGTGCAGTTCCAAACTGAAGCCGACTGGAACGTCTATGGCGTTACCGGAGCTTGCGATTTCAAATACTTCATCAAAGAAAATCGCACTCCTGCCAACTTCCCATGGACAGCTCTGACTGAAACCGGATTTGGTGGAGTACTTCTCGTTTCCGACATTCATGGCAAACCTCATGCTTTCGACCTTGCTTGCCCCGTCGAAGCTCGTAGAGACGTGCGCATCGTCGTCGACACCAAACTGCAAAAAGCACGTTGCCCTAAATGCCACTCCGTCTACGACATCTTCACAAACTACGGACTACCACTCGAAGGTGAAGCCGCAACAAGAAAATACAGCCTCCGACACTACAACGTAGGCCCCGGCTTCCAAGGACAACACCTCATCATCACCTACTAACCCCACCCCCACTCCCCCCAATTGTGAATTGTGAATTGAGCCCCATGGACTGTGGGTCTCCCCGCCCCTCACATTGCTTTTTAGCCTTTTTAGGCCTTTTTTCCCTCACATCGTGCGAAGCACGGGAAAGCGCAACGTATGAATAACCGGGGGTTGAGGGCTTTAGCCCGAAACCTCCGGACCGGATGCCACTCCTACAAAATCGTCTGCAAAGACAGGTCGCTTTAGCGATCATAATAACCGGCTGTTTTTAAACTGCCGGAGAGGGGGTTGAGCACAGCGAAACCTCCGGACAGATAGCCACTCCTACAAAATCGTCTGCAAAGACGGGAAAGCGTCAGCCTATGGAGTGAGGGTCTCCGCG
>JAFXHY010000198.1 GCA_017536215.1 Muribaculaceae bacterium
ACTTTATGGGGAGACAATAATATAGTGAAGGCTTGAACAAATTGGGGGTGAGCCGGTATGTTAAGATGCGTACCACAAATACGTTCGTCATCTTCTTGCTCGGGGGGAATCCCTCCGGGTTTCCCTGCTGTCACAAATGGGGACTCTACATCGGTTAGGTCAAATTGGTAATCTGTGATTATGGGGGCTTCAAGTCCTGTGCCGGTAATTGTTTCGCGCACGTCGGAATAATATACCGCGGCATTTTCCAATGTCGCGCCCGGCATGCGACTTGAGGCAAGCATCACGGCTCCCGTGGTATAGCACATGCTCAAAAACGGCATAACCACACTGCGATTGCCCGATAACCCGATAAATGCGCCGTAGCTTATCTTACTGAAATCGATTGTTGATTTCCCTCCGGAATATGTGTATTCTTTTACGCGAACACTACCTGTGTTTGCATCTGTCACTCGTTCTCGTTTTATTCGAAGTCCGGGCGCAAGTGCGTATTCTGTTCCATCTATGACAAAATGCTTGTCTGTTTCGTTGGACTCATATTCAAATTCTGTCTTTGCTCCGGAATGTGTGGTTACCGATTTCAATGTTTTGGATTGAAGTGCATCAAAATAAGGTAATCTTTCATCGGAAATCACTACGCGTGCTCTCTCAGTCGATGAGATTGAATCTCCATTATTCCCCGGGGATATGATGGGTCCATCTTCCGGAACGACCGGCTCGAAAACATCGGTGGTATCTTCGGGTATCTTGGCGGTCAATACACTTTCGCAATTATACGTCTTTCCGGCTTGATAGTTGTTATATCCGAATATATCGCGGTTGCCCATGTATAGTCCGGGAGTATTGTATTCAAATTCGGCACTGTCTATTGTCGTGCCTCCGGATGTAATGATGACATCGGTAAATAGCGCGATTTCTTCTTTAACAAGGCTGCGGTATGTGGTATAAGCAAATGATACTCGCCTTACTCCGGTGCCGGTAGGGGTATTCACGGTAAACCCTTTTACCGGTTCTTCATCTGCGTCGATGAAGTTTATCGTTCCGGCTCGACTTGTAATCCGATGTAGTGCGTGGCGATTTTCATATGTATACAGGTGCTGTGTGGTTCCTTGCATATCACTCCCATATGCAATATGAATGAATTCGTGGTCAAGATTGTTTGACGACAAGCTGCTGACCTTAGATGATGTGTACCTTACTCGCGTAGGCAAATCAATATATTCAAACATTATGGAGTCGGTACGCGACGGATTTATTATTCGGCTCAAGCGCCATGAGCAAATTGCATTATTATAGTTCGGACTGCTTGGCTTGTTGTCGAGTTCGATTGGCACATAGCTATAGCTGACGCTCTCGGTTATGTCATATACATACTCCGTTCCGTCGGGTACTATTATGCGAAATGTATTATCATCGCTACGTACTATCTTTACATCTGTCTCGGGCAATTGTATTATTTCCCCCTCGACTATGATAAATGTTCCTGTATGGTCCCCTGCTTGATAATTATAACGGTCGTAATCGCCATCGACGCTGTAATAATCGAGCCCGGTCAGGTATTCCAACGTTGGTGTTCCTGTACATATCTGCGTCCCCGACATTTCATCGGGGCGTCCTACAATTCGACGTGATACGATTCCTCCGCTTTGCAAGTCCCATCCGACTCCGACCGGTCCATCTTCATCATCTACTTTAATGGCTCGTGTCTGGTAGCTCAATCCGACCGGCAATGACATATCCCCACTTTTTAGTGTATATAGTGGCATTGATATTGAGGCTTGCCCGGTAGAATGGTTTACGCTATGTTCCAAGTGCCGACACAATGATGCTGCCTCTACCGATGGCAATGATACTGCTTCCCCTCCGGTATGTGGCACACGGAATGTTGCATCATCTTCAGCATGACCGTTGATGCCTGCCATAATCGAAATGGCAAGCATCGGTATCAGATGTCGATATGTATGCAGTTTTCCCATGCTGAAATATATACTGTTTCTCTTCGAAGTAGGTTCTATTTATACTATAATCACTCTAAATATACCTTTTCAGAGATACTTTTATCGGAGTATTGTTTGGTAATAATATACCATCCCGACGGCAATCCATAATCTGCAATTTCTTCAGAATTGAATTTACGTAGAACTTTGCCTGAAATATCGCTTATTGTGATATATTGGAACTCTTGAGAGTCTATTTTATGAATGTTTTTGGGTACGTTATCCTTTTGTTGTAGTGTAGAACCTTCGGATAATGTTGCAATCTCTTTGTTGTTATTCCATCCGGTGTACTTAATCCACTCTATGATTGGCGAGGGCATGTCGGCGACAATCCATCTGGTGTTTGTATATGTCGCTTTAGTGCTTTCTCCGTTTTTGTCGGGTAAAAAGAATTCGTAATATGAAATATAAATTTCTGCATTTTTTATTGTGTCCCCTTCCGATAGAATAATATTGCCTCCGTTTTTGACAATACTCGATGCAAAAATTTCATGGCGTTGGCGTTCTTCGTTTGCTTGCGATATTGAGATTGTATCGCTGTGAGTAATCTTTTCGAAAGTGGGCTGATGTGGCGTCGGATATATCAGTCCGTTTGCAAAATTGATAGAATACGACCTCGATGAAATATCTTTTAGTCGTGTCTGCGTCGGTGTATTATAAAAACACTCCACCTCCTTGCCGTTATTACGCTCGGTTATAGTGTCACCATAAGTTCGGTAATCATATCGTATTCTTTCCCCAGCGTAATTTCTTGAGAAGTCGAGGGTGAGTTGCCGACAATCTTGCTCCAACCAAGAATCGCTATTCACGGCATATCCCACTTTGGAAATCATTTCATTTAAACTTTCCGTAACTTCAACCCTCTCTTCGAAATATGTGTTGCTTTCTTTAGCCACAATGCCGAAATTAAATATAAACATGCAACAGATTGCTATAACTCCTCTAAGCCAAGTCCTTAAGTTGGCGAGAGTATAAAATCCTGTTGCGATATGCCCCTTATCGGAGGATGTTATTATGTTAGGTTTATTATACATTGCGGAGAGCGGATTGAGAATTGGTACCTTTCTTACAAACGTATAAAAATCTCATCTAATATGCAAATGTTATGGCAAATTTTGGTTACCTTGCCCAAATTTTCAAATATTTTTTTGGATTTCAATTGGTTGGGATAAAAAAGAGACGGCTGGACAGTGGATGTCGAGCCGTCTCTTGATATTTAGATGGGTCATTTCCTATATTAGAATGATTTTTATAATAGGATGTTCCCTATTTTTAGATAGAATACTTCCGGGTTTAGATTGGATATATTTCTATCTTGTGATAGACCTAATGCTATTTTTTCGCAATCTTCTTGGTGATGACACCATCTGCAGTGTAGATGCTTGCGATGTATACACCGGTGTTCAACTCTTGAATAGAGACTTCGTTGTTGTCGGTTTCAGCGACTGTACGACCGCTCATGTCGCAAACGACGATTTTTTCAACGTCGGTGCCAACAACTTCAATAGCATTGTCACTTACTTTTACGAAAAGATCGTTGTTGGTGATTTCGTCAACCGCGCTAATTTCTCCGCCATACAATTCGATGTTGTCGAGGATTAGGTGCTCGCAATTTTTCGAGCGAATGCGGAATGCAATGTATATTTCCTTATCGGCATAAGAACTCAAGTCGAGACCACGAGTTTTAAAATTGGGACTTTCAAGATGATATTCTTCTTCGGTGAAGTAGTACCAAGAGTCGTCGCCATTAGAAGAAATCATAATTGAGTAAGATTCAAGGAAGTATTGGTTGAAAGAACAGACATCCCATACGAGGTGTGAATCAGCAGAAGGACGGAACGGAGGAAGAACACACCAACGGTCGGCTTGGTCAGTGCCATCGAGCCATGAAGTTCCTGCCATGAGATGTTCGCCATATAGTTCATGATTTTGGATATTGAAAATCCCCCAACCGGCTTCATTGAATTCATCGCCGGCATTCTCGTTTACAGTACCTTCATCTTCAGCGCGGAATACGAAGTCGGCAGGGAGTTGTCCATCTTCGAAGTCCCAACGAGCAGCAGGAGTGCTCATCACGTGAGTGGTAAGAGATTTAATGTTATTATCAATATTTTTATCATCGTTGGTTTCAACCGACACTACGATAGTATATACGCCTTCCTCCAATGAATCGAGAACGTTTGGGATAGATTGAGTTAAAACTTCTTGAGCTTTGATTGTTACATTCGTTTCGTTGACAATATTGTCGTTGATTGATACTCGAAGAGTTGCGTCAACATCTGAGATGCCATAGTTGCGAACAGAATATTCAATTGTTTTCTTCGAACCTTTGTGGAAGTAGTCCCCGGGGTTTGTGATATTGGTAACAGCGAGGTCGATGTCATTGCTTTCGATTTTTTCGAAAGAGACATCGTCGACGCATAGCCAGTTTTCGTCTTTATCGCTAAATGCGTGGAATCCGAAATAAATAGTTTGAGGTTTGTCGAAATAGACAATATTAATAGATTCTTCGTATGCGCTGCGAGCGAAGGGAGCATATTCCACAACGGTATTTGTCATTGCATCAGGAGTGCCTTCATTGCCATAATAAACGCCCAATTTTTCGGGGTGAGTATCATCTCCGGAATACCAGAATTTCAATACATAATAACCCGCCTCGGTGATAGTGATAGGTTCAAGGATAGCCCAATCGTTGCCGTTGTTGTTTTTGTCGTAGTTGTAAGCAAGGCAATAGTCTCCGGTGTGAGCCAACGACCACCAAGGATCGGAATAAAGATCCCATGTGCCTTCATCATTGTTTAGGTTGTAAAAAGTAATACCATCGGTGTATTCTGTATCTTCAAAGCCCATGAAGTAGGGAACAGAAGCAGGTGCTTTATGCAATACACTTATAGTGGTGGCATCATTGTCGGGGTTAATGTCATCGACATTAGTAGTCCATGCTTTGATATTGAAGCTTTTGCGAGGTTGCGACAAGTCGGCTTTGGTAGCGAAAGTATGAGTCATCTCTTCGCCAATAGCAAGAGGTTGAGTTATATTCTCGGTAGCGATAGTCACGTCGTCGATAGCAAAGGATAAATCAAATGATTCGACATTAACACTACCCACATTCTTAACTTTGACAGTTACAGTCTCTTGGCCCAAACCAAAATCACTTGTAGGAGAAGAAATTTCAGTAACAGCCAGATCAACGGGATTAGAGGAGAATTGAACGGAGACTTCAGCTAAGTATAAGCGCCATTTGTCTGCATCGCTACAAGCGTGGAACCCTAAATACAAAGGTTCGTTGGCAGTCACATTTATTAAATATAATTGGGTGCTTTCGCTATCATTGAGAGCCAATACGTCACAAACTCTGTTGGTCATGGCATCTACAGAAGCAGAATTGCCGGTAAACACTTCCAGTTTTTCGCCATAAGAGCTACCTTTAACTTTAAATCTCACGATAGCAGAGCCTGTCTGGGTAGGAGTGATAGCCGGAGAAATAAACCAATCGTCGGCGGCATTAGATGAATGATAACTGTAAAATACGTGAGGCGTTGTATATGAATCATATTGCCATGTTTTGTTATCGGCATTTTCGTCGACAATTGTCCAAGCATTAAATTCATCTTCTGACGCAAATGTAGTCGTGTATATCACTTGTGCCACCATCGATGATGCGCACATACACGCAATTGCAAGAAATGTAAAGATTTTTTTCATATAAAAATTGAATGAACTCATAGGTTTTACCTTTTCAAGAATAGAGTTCTTAGCTTCTTGAAGGTGTTGTGAATTTTAAGGATACAAAGATAAATATCTATAATTAAAATTATATATGTGGTGTAAATTTTTTGTTATTTTTAACCAAATTGGTTTTTGGGGTGGGATTTAGTTAAAAAAGATAGCAAAACGGCCTAAAAATGTGATGAAACAAAACAAAATGAATTAAACAAAAACCCTGTGCGCTTCCAATTTATGGAGTCGCACAGGGTTGGGGTAATTTCAGTATTTTAGCAGAGGGTAAAGACTTATTTGTGGATGGAGAATTCGTAGATTCGTGCAGTGATGCCGGTGGTTTCCTGCATAGGTTGGAGGACGAAAAGCCGCACGTAGCGAGCAGTCAGCGGGGTTGCGAATTTTCCAGAGACAATATTTTTACGGTTTCCGGTAATTATTTCTACGGTGTTCCACTCCTCGGAGGGATTGTTGCGAGTCTGAATAAGCCAAGCGGAAGATACGTAGCTTGGTAATTCAGATGCAGCGTTGAGCATTTCCCAAGATGAGAAAGTGACAGGTTTGCCAAGGTCGAATTCTACAAATCCGGGACGAGCGTTGGTGTCGCACCATTTGGTGTTGGCGTCGCCGTCGACGAGGCACTGTGGACGTTCTCGGTCGTTGACATATCCCGACCAAGCAATTATATGTTCCGGTCGCAATAAATTTTCTTTATGACACTCAGAGGCAGTGACCGGCATGGTTGGGTTGCCGACATTGGCAGTGTGGAACGCCTGAGCTGCAATTTCGGCGCGTTTCATCGGTTCGACGGCAGCCGTAGCGGCGAAGATTACGATGTTATTGTTGTCGGGGAGCACGATTTCGGTTGCACCTTTAGGCAGGTCAATCGGGATAAGGAACATGTAGGTGAATTCGTAGGGTTCGTCGCCTTGAGGAGAGTGGCGATGAGTACCGACCCATGCCACTTCAGTGTCGTAGAGATACCCTTCGGTGTGGTCGGTGTGCCCCCATTGACCGATGAAGCCGGTATAGGAGGGAACAGTGATTTCGGTGGTTAATTTTCCGGCTTTGATAGTGCCGTTAGTGACTCCACCCTCAATTGCAGCTGCAGCAAGTAGGTAAACTCGATTGTAAGCGGCATCTGTGGGTAGGTGTAAGGTGTCGCCGGCGCATGTCATCCCGTTGCGGAGCATTTTGTTTTCAAGTGAGAAGGGAATACCTGTGTAAGTGAGGGAAGCGGGGACGAGCTCGATTGCGTAGGAATATCCCTCGCTGAATTCACTTTCAGAGGTAAACTGATTCAAGGTGAAGCATTTGCGGTTGTAGCTGAGAGGAATTGATGCGAAAGTGCGAGTAGTAGTGGGTTGAGCTTGAGCAAGTTTGACTTTATAAGTGCGAAGTCCGTTGGCATTTATGTCGATGTTGAGTTTTCGACCGCTGAATGATGCCGGGGCAATAGATTTTTCCGTTCCGTCGGCTTCGTAGGCCTCGATAATGTCGGCAGCAAAGGTGACAGTGCCTTTTTGGTTTTTACCAGCACTTTCGTAGACGCGCATCACGTAACAGTCGTCGCTTTCAGCTTTTTTCAGTGCTTTAATCATGATGGCTTCGTTGTCGATAGAGGCGAGAGAATAGCTACGACCGAGCGAGCCTTTGTGGGCAGGCACAATGAAGGGTTTTACGCGTTGGTTGAGCAATTCGGCACGATGTTTTGTTGTGGCGGCGTCGAGTGCTCCGTCGTGTCCAATCAGAGAATATGTGAATTCATGGTGTCCAAGGTCTTGACGATTTTGGAATGCGTAGTAGTTGTTGCCGGTGGATGGAGTGTGTAGCAACGTGAGTCGCATAGTGTTTTCGTCGGGCTTGTCCCAACCGTATTTGCTGTCGTTCATCACCGTGACACCATACGACTTGTCGGCGTCGGTAAGGTCAGCCCAATATTGAGCCGGCACTTCGTAGGCCGTTTTGCTGTTGATGCCGCGTTCAACGGTGCCAAGGCCGAGGTCGTAGGTGGTGTTGGGATTGGAAACAGAAAGCGGGAACTCGGCTTTGAGTAGAGCATCGGTAGTAGCCCAGTCAATTGAGTTTTGAATGTCGATGCGGTCGGCTAATGCGCCTTCATACAGAATAATATCTTGCACAAATCGAGATTCGCCATGCTCTTTGGCTACGCGGAGTACTTTGCGCACCGGACCATTTTCCACGATAGAGATAGATACATTGTCGGCGATAGAAATGGGCTGGCGGTCAATGGTTTCTTTTAGAATTTCCCAAGATGGCCATGATACGGAACGATTCCCTTCGATAAGAGCTAAACGGATTGCTTTCCCCTCTTTGACGAGTTCGCGGCCGTTGCGTTTGTCGATGAGCGAGGCGATGTCGCCGTCGGCGTTTAGGTGTAGGCTATATACGGAGTTTTCTATATTGTTGGATTTCAGTTCGGTAGCTTTGTTTTCGTTTTTCCCGCGGAGTTTGATTCCATAGACAGCCATGCCGTTGGCGGGGACGGTGACTTCAGCCAGTAGGCGAGTTTTTCCGTCGGGGTCGCAAGGGAGTATCTGAGCCGGCACTTTGCTTCCGTTGGGAGCGGTAACATCGACGCGCGCAGCATGTTGGCAGTCGGGGAGTAAGATTTCTACAACGTCGGTCACTTCAAAACCGAGGGGGTTGTACATAACAACGGGGATGCCGTCGACTCGGGTATCCATAAGTTGCGATACGCCGTCGACTGCAGTGGTCATTGCCGAGGTAAACTGCTTAAGCGATAACAGTTCATCGTTCCAAGAAAATTCATACACACGAGGAATACTTGTTCCGGTGAGGTCGTCGTGGAATTGGTGGAAGATAAATCTTTTCCAAGCCTCAGTGAGATTTTGCGAGGGGTATTCGCCGACACCAAGAAGTTCGGCAGCCACCGATGCGCGTTCGGCCGCGTCGGCAAGAAGTTCGTTTTGTCGGTTGTAGAGTTTCATTGCAGCGGCAGAAGTGTAGCAGCCGGTGCCGTGAACGTCCATCAAGAGTTCTCCATTGAAACGAGGTAGTTCGGGGTGCTCGTTGAGAGGGAAGAAATCTTTATACATTCGGTCGCTCGTAGCGCTAATAATCTCAAGGTCGCCCTCGGTGGCAGCCGATTGCATTGTTGTTTCCACCGAAGTGATAGTGGGAGAGCCGCCACGGTCGCCGGTGCCGTAATAGTGGTATAGCACATCGATAGGACTTTCTTTAAGTCGATTTTTGAGGATGTCGCTTTGAGTGAGGTCCTCGTGTTGCCAGCGAGAGGTGTAGTCGTAACCATGGGCAAACATTAATTCCGAGCCGTCGATGCCTTGCCACACTCCAACTGCAAAGGGGTAACGACGGTTGCCGTCGTAGAAGGGGTGGTTGCGCCAGCCGAGTTTTTGCGAAGAGAAGCCAATGAGTCCGCAATGTTTCGCTATAGTGGGAAGAGTCCAGCCAAAGCCGAAGCAGTCGGGGAGGAAAATGTCGGTACTTTCCACACCGAATTCTTTGCGGAAGAACTCCTGCCCGAGCAATATATTGCGAATCATTGATTCCGGAGAGGGAACTATGACATCATTTGCGTCCCACGAAGCGCCTGAAATGTGCCAGCGGTCGGCTTTGATATAGGGAATCATCAACTCATACTCGCGAGGGAAGTATTCCTTCATCCAAGCATATTTCACACCCCCTTCGAAGTTGAACACGTAGTCGGGGTAGGTCTGAAGTAGTTTGAGATTTTGGTTTATTGTGTTCCACACATATTGACTGATGGTGGTCTGAATATCCCACTCCCATTGGGTGTCGAGGTGAGCGTCGGAAACGAGGTATACGCGAGGTTTGGCGTCCGTGGTCTCGTTGATGTCGGCAGCGGAAACAGCAGCCGGGATAGAGGCTGCGATGATAGTGGCGATGAGCAATCTGTTCATGGCTTTTTATGTCAGGTTTTAGATTATCAGGTATGAGTTAGTTTTGATTTTGTAAAAATAGCATTAATCTTTGAAACCTACGGCATAATGACGCGAAAACAATACTTTTTGACCTGTCAATAATTGCCTCCTTACCCTCTGCGGTGATAAAAAAAGAAAAACAAAACAGAGCAAAATATGTCGTTATTGATAGGTGTTAGTCAAAAATGAGAGGAGATGGGGAAATGTGAAATAAATATAAAGTTGGGGAGATAGGGGGTAGTGAAGTGAAAAAATATGTATCTTTGTGAATGTTGCATTGTCATTTGCAATGAAATCGGGAGGCAATGGATGCAAACAGTGTAAAGGAGTTGCTTCGGTAAATTTCCGACAAGTGTAACAATTTGGCACTTTGTGCGTTTTCTAATTGAGTACTTTTGTGAAAGCGTAGAAATTAATAGTCAATATTTACAATTTATATATTTTATTACCTATGAAAATCAGAAAAATAGCGAAAACAGCTCTTTGCGGACTGATGTCGGTTGCATTGGTCGCAGTAATGCTAACGTCATGTAATAAGGGTGGTAGCAGTAGCGCACTTCTTGAAAATATTCCGGCTTCGGCATGTTTTGTGCTTAAGATGAATCCGCAACAAGTGATTGAAAACACAGGATGTAGCGTAGAGAATGGGAAAATAGTGTTGTCGGAAAAGTATACCGAGGCTATCCGTAATATAAATCCCGGAGCAGTCAAAATGGCGAATGATTTTTTGTCGATGACTGAAGGCCTCGACTTGAGCTCAATGATGTTGTTCCTTACCGATATGTCGCGTGGCAGAGATGTCGCACTTATAGGAGCCGTAAGTGAGCCTGAAACTGTTGTTAAAAATATTGAGTCGATAACGGGAGTTGCCGGAAGAGATCGCGATGGCTTTATGACATTCTCGATTGAAGATGATATGATGATAGCAGTTGGAGATAATCATATCTGGTTTGCATCGGATATGAGCGTAATCAATCGCCATATTGAAGATGCACAGGAAGCAAATCTTGCTTCAGTAGCCGGAGTTGCAGAATTCCTTTCTGAGGACGATGCATTGGCATGGATGGTTTCTCTCCCCAAAGTGAAGGCAGAGGTTGAGAGCCAAGGTTATAGCATTGAGCAAGAGTTGATTGAAGAAGATGTGCCTGCTAATCTCGCCGGCAAAATCGCTGATGTGTTCAACTACAACGCTTGCGTTTCATTCAAGCTCGATGGCAGCACGTTGTGTGGTAGAGCATACCTTGTGGATGACAACGGACAACGCAATGAGTTTGGCAAAATGCTTAATACGATAGATCCCGAATTCCTTGCCAATGTTCCGGCAAATGCCAACAGTGTGATAGCTATGGGAAGCATTGCCGATGAAGATGTGAAAAATCGAATAAAAGATGAGGCAGATCGTATGCGCGGTCGTCAGTATCGTGCCGATGAAGTTGAGGTGCTTGATTTCTTGACAGCATGGGACGGCACAGCGGCAATGGCATTCGATACCAACGACGTAGTGTTTGGTTTGGATGACTTGAAATCGATGAACGAACAAGAAATTGTGATGTATATCATGCAGAAGATAAAGATGGTGGCAATGGTACACCTTCCCTCTGAGATGATTAGCAAGTACACTAATAGTATCTGTTCAATGATTCAAGCAGCCAATATGCCTTTCAACACAGTTGATACTGACTATTATAGCATCGAAGTTCCGAATGCAGAAATGACCGGATATTTCGGTAATAAGAATGGATATTTGACATTTGGCAATTGCGACGGGGAAGGCGCAACAAATCTTTCCGGTGTTTTTGCAGGTCAACGTATGGTTTATTATTTCACACAGGAAGCTAATCCTATTATGAAAGAATATGGATGGGACTTCGGTTCGGAAGGAGTGTTCCGCGTAGGTGATGATATCGTAGAATTTAACGTAACACTCACCGGCACAACAGCCAACTTCCTACAAGCAATCTTTGAGCCGTTGACCAACCCGGAAACCATTCAGAAGCTTCAGGAACTTGCCGAGTCGATGTATGGTAGATATAATGACTACGATTACTACGAATACAAATCATACGAAGAGCCCGACGAATACTATTATTAATATAAAACAAGGTAGCAAAGGTTGAAGCCTCGCAGGCTCAATGCTTTGACTTGATAAAATGGAGTACGAGGGCAGTAATGCCCTCGCTCCATATTGATTTTAAAGCAGTTGTACTCCGGTAATATGCCGAGTTTTCAATATTAATCCTGAAAGAAAGCGAAATAATTGTGATAGAGAAAATTGCGATAAAAGGCTTGCTTCCGTCGGTATTTCATGCCGAACGAGACGAGGCACGCATTGTGGATTCCGACGTTTGGC
>JAFXHY010000199.1 GCA_017536215.1 Muribaculaceae bacterium
ATTGGCAGTCCTTAGCCTGTCATAATTCGAAAATCAAGATAGGAATAAGCATGTAGAAAGCTCATTAGTTCCACGTTTGGACGAGGGTTCGAATCCCTCCAACTCCACTATTTGTCGGAATAAATTCTGACAGTCAAGATTAACCTATAGATAACTATTTAGATATTAGTTAATTTCAATAAGCATTAAAATATGTCTTAAGTTTTAGTGCTAAGATAAAAAAAATATTAAGATATGAAGAGGTTAATTGTAATCCTATTTTTATCTATATGTGCTTTGGGAATTTATGCGCAAAAATCATCAACGGATATAGCTATATCACGTGCTAAGGATCTTATTATAGCAACAGCAAATGGTGATATTTCACGCATTAAGAAGCTTACAACACCGGAATTCTACAAGGAACAATACCCCTACTCCGATGCAGAAATTCAAGGATTGCTGTTGAGTGTTCCTTATGAAAAACGACAAAAACTTATTGATCATATCAGAAATCATAGTAAGGCTTCTGCGCTAAGAAACAGAGCCGGGGATTTTATTACCGTAATTATTGAGAATACAATTACAGGTAAAGAATTTACAATCGGCATGTTAGACGTGGAAGGGAATGGGGACTGGCGTGCTATAAGTTATGAGTATTAAATTGAGAATATACTTGTAAATAGCATTTGAGGTAAAGAGAATTAACACTGTATTTAAATCTTCATTTAAATACAGTGTTCTTTTTTATTGATAGTTGAATGGTTGCTAATGGGGAAAGTGAGGTCGGAGATAACTTCACTCCATAGGGCTGACAGTCCGTGTTACTTCGATTACTTATTGCGATAAGAAAAAATATTGCGCCACATAGATTTTACCGGGGTAACAATAGGGCGGAAAGGTTGCTTATCGCCCGGTATGAAAATGTTGAGTCCATGGTGATGGCATTTAACATCCATAATATCTTCTAAAATCATCGGTTCGCCATCAATATGGGCCGGACCTTCGCTTGAACGATAGATGACAGCCGCAGGAGCTCGTAATGAGTGTATAAGAGTGTTTGAATCAATATATCCTGTGAATAAATCCATACCTACCATTGCGGTGTCGATTGGAGAACCTTGATGAATGATAATTATATCAAGGAGACCATCGGTTATTGAAGCTTTGGGGGCTATATATGCATTATTACCATATTGAGATGCATTGCAGCAAGCTACTACAAAAGCTTTTTGGGTAAGTATTTTACCATTAGCCGAGATGGTGTAAGTGTCCGGTTTATAATTTACGTATTGAGAGAAGGCACTTTTAAGATATGTAAGAAGTCCGCGACGAGATTGTTTCGCAAAATAGTGAGAAACTGCTGCATCAAATCCAACACCGAAAGTGCAGAAAAAAGGACGTTTATTAACCGTTCCATAATCGCATTTAGCAATTATTCCGCGGACAATTATATCCAATGCGGCATCAACATTGATAGGAATATTGATGTGACGAGCAAGACCATTACCCGAACCTGAAGGAATAATACCGAATTTGACATTCGTACCACAAAGAGCTTGAGCTGTTTCGTTGATAGTGCCATCTCCTCCCGCAGCCAATACTGCATCATAACCTTTATCGACAGCTTCAGTAGCAAGACGCGTTGCATCGCCACGACAGGTAGTAAATCGAACGTCGAGGTTGTAGCCTGCTTTCGACATTGTACGCTCCACCTTAAGGTCGAGCCCGGTCTTTTTCCCGGTACCCGAAATGGGGTTTATTATAAGCATCGCATCAGCCATGTAGCACTTAATTAAATTTGAATACAAAAATATGAAAAAATCCATAAAAAAACAATAAATAGAATAAGTCCACGTTTAATAAGGTATGAAACAAGTAAAACATATATTGTCAATGTTGCTGAGTCTGATTGCAATCATATCGTGCAGTCAGCAAGTCAATGGGCAGCAATTAAATGACAAATTGCTCAACCGTCCATATGCCGATTTGCGACAATGGCATTTAGGCTTTTCGGTAGGACTTCACACTCAAGATATAAGATTTACGCACAACGGATATATCACACCAGAGGGAGAATCATGGTTTATGGAACTACCTTCATTTCAACCGGGATTTAATGTCAGTGGGTTGTTTGATATGCGTTTGAGCGACCATTTCAACCTCAGATTTTCGCCCGGATTATACTTTGGCAATCGCAATGTTGTATTTAAAGAAGCTAATACCGGCGATGAGGTGAAACAAAATTTAAAGTCGACTTATTTAATGTTTCCCATAGACATTAAATTTTCAGCGTTGCGATATCGTAATCTACGTCCGTATGTCACAGCAGGTATAATGCCGGCACTCAACCTCACTCGTAAAAGCGGAGAGTACATCAAGCTTAAAAGCAGTGATTTTTATTTGACATGTGGCTTTGGTTGTGACCTATATCTCCCCTACTTCAAACTTATTCCTGAAGTAAAATTCTGTTTTGGATTGATAGATGTTGTTGACCACAAGCGTCCCGACCTCACTGACGACCCTGCAAAGCAGAAATTTACACAATCATTAAAAAAAGCCGTCTCATCGATGGTTGTTTTCAGTTTTTATTTTGAATGATGACAAAGACGGTAATAAATAAGATATGTCGAGCATTAATTGTTCTGGCAATGGTAGCAACAGTGTTTGACGCCAAGGCTCAGAGTGATGCTCAATTTTCTCAATATTATCAAGTAAAAAACTACTACAATCCTGCAGCGATAGGCACCTCCGATTTACTCAATATACGCGGAGGAATGCGAATGCAATGGGTCGGAATAGACAATGCGCCCAAAACATTTGCAATGACCGCAGAAATGCCATTTAAACTATTCAACAAACGTTTTGGCGTTGGTATGCTCATGCAACAGGAGAGTCTGGGTCTATACAAAAACATGAATATTGGAGTACAAGCCGGCTACAAACTTAAATTGTTTAAAGGAGAGCTAACGGTCGGGCTACAACTTGGATTTATTAATGAGACTTTCAAAGGTACGGAAGTAATCTTGCCCGATGGAGATAATTATCATCAAAATAATGATGAGGCTATACCGATGAATGATTTAAATGGCAATGCTTTTGATGTCGGAGTAGGAGCATTCTACACACGAGGAATGTGGTGGGGCGGTTTATCAATGACACATTTGACACAACCAACCATAAGCCTTAAATCCGAGACAGGCGACAACACAATGGAGAAAAGTTACGAATTTCAAGTAGGACGGACTCTATATTTTATGTCAGGATGCAATATTCCGATAAAAAATACGTTATTTGAATTGATGCCGTCGGTTTTTGTAAAGAGCGATTTTACGTTCACAACAGGCGAAGCCACAGCACGCTTAAGATATAATAAGTTTCTGACAGCGGGCATAGGTTATCGATACAATGATGCGGTTACCATCAGTTTAGGTGCAGAATTTAAAGGATTTTTCCTTGGATATGCCTACGATTATGCCACATCAGAAATTGCGAAAGCCTCATCGGGCAGCCATGAGATATTTGCGGGCTATTCATTAAAGCTCGACCTCTCAGAAAAGAACAAGAATAAACATAAGAGCATACGCATACTTTAAGACATGAAAAAGACATCTCTTTATTTATTTCCAATAGCAGCAACAATGCTGACAGTAGCAGCATCATGTGCAACAGGTTCACGCAATGCCAGTGGCGGAGAAGTGACCGGAGTAGGCGGTTTGGCATGGGCCGAACCAACACCCTACGGCATGGTATTAGTTACACGCGGCTCAATGGAAGTGGGCGCACAGAAAGCCGACAGCGCATGGAATATGCCTGCATCGGCTCGTGGCATTTCAGTAGACGCATTTTGGATGGACGAAACAGAAATCACCAACTCAAAGTACAAACAATTTGTATTTTGGGTACGTGACTCAATAATCCGTGAACGCCTTGCCGACCCTGCATATGGTGGTAATGAAATCTTTAAGATAGAAGAGGATAAAGAGGGAAATCCGATTACTCCCCACCTCGATTGGAGCCGACCAATACCCTGGCGCAATGCCAATGAAGATGAACAGCGAGCAATTGAGAGCGTGTACCGAACAAATCCTATTACCGGTCAACGCGAACTTGACCCCGAACAACTCAACTATCGCTACGAAATATACAATCATACAGAAGCAGCTAAGCGTAAACACCGCCTTGACCCACGACGTCGTGAGTATAATACCGATAAGCCGGTACCCACAGATGTGCCTGTAATATCAAAAGATACAGCATATATTAATGATGAGGGAGAAATCGTACGTCAAACTATTACTCGTGGTCTGACCGGAGATTTTGACTTCGTTAATACTTACATTGTCAACATCTATCCCGATACTACCGCATGGATAAATGATTTTGACAATGCATACAACGAGCCATATGTCAGAATGTATTTCTCACATGGAGGCTACAACGACTACCCTGTTGTAGGTGTAAGTTGGGAACAAGCGAATGCATTCTGTAATTGGCGTACGGATTATCTTCGCCGCGCATTGGGCCGTGAGGGAGTTTATATTGAGCCATATCGACTTCCCACTGAAGCAGAATGGGAATATGCCGCACGTGCCGGTGTGAATGAAAACATGTACCCATGGGAAGGAGACCTGCCATTGAGCGAGGATAAAGGTTGCTTCTATGCCAACTTTAAGCCTAATGAAGGAAACTATGTCAAAGATGGACAACTTATCACCTCTCGCGTAGGCACATATACACCAAATGATTTCGGATTGTTTGACATGGCAGGCAACGTGAGCGAATGGACATCGACAGCCTATACCGAAAGTGTATCAAAACTTACCAACGATTTAAACCCCGAATATCGCTATGATGCCGCACAAGAAGACCCGTATAAGATGAAACGCAAAATTGTGCGTGGTGGCTCATGGAAAGATGTTGCGCATAATATTCGTTCAGATATACGTATGTGGGAATACCAGAATGAACAACGTTCATATATTGGATTCCGATGCGTGCGCTCACAAATTGGATTTGCCAAAGGAAATCAAATGAAATAAGCGAAATCTGTCAAAAGTTAATAAACATAGGTATCATTATCCATAATTGAGATAACAAAACAATATATCCGCAATGGGAAAAGTAAAAAGATATAAAAACAGTATAACACGCTTCCTACAAAGCGATAGCGGTCAACGCTTTTTCAACATCGCATATTCTTTAGGTGCGGCAATAGTAATTTGGGGTGCATTATTTAAGATACTCCATTTGCCCGGAGGCAACTTCTTGCTTTCTCTCGGTATGGGAACAGAAGTGTTGATGTTTATATTATCTGCATTTGATCGTCCACCACGTGAATATCATTGGGAAGAGGTATTTCCGGCACTCGACCACGAACGTCAAAGTGATGAGGAAAATGCATCTACTGCCCTCAATGGAGGTACGACTGTAATAGTTGCAGGAGGTGGTGGCTCTACAACAAGCGGTGCTAAAACTCGCAAAGTCAGTGCTGATGAAGCAAAAGCTACTGTAGGAATTCCCAGTGATATTAATCTCAGCGAAGAAGATTCTCGTTCACTGTCAGAATCTATCGCAAAGATGGCAGCTGCATCCGACCAACTTTCTCGCATGGCAGAATTGACAACAGCAACACAACAATATCTCGATCAAATGTCGAGCATAGCTGCCGAAATGGAACATTTACGCGCTACAACAGCGGCTCTCAATGAGGTTTCCGATGTGCTTTTGGATAGCTATCGTGCAATAACAGAAAATTCTGAAAATATTACACGTAGCTCAACAGGGTATGTAGAGCAAATGCAAGATCTCAATCGCAATATTACGGGACTTAACACAATCTATGAGATACAACTTAAGAGTGTATCATCACAGCTCGACTCAATTGACCGTGTCAACCGAGGCATCAAAGATATACGCGATATGTATGAAAAGAGTTCAAGCCAAAGTGCGCGCTATGTTGAGGAAACAGAACGAATGGCCAACTATATGCATCAACTCAATGCCGTGTATGAGAAAATGCTTACAGCAATGACCATAAATATGTATCGTCAACCTATGGGCATTGACCCTACAACAGGCGACGATAAAAACGTATAACAATCGGCTACAGCTCTTAAACATCCTAAATATTAAGATTTAAACAATATCTAAAACACAATAATGGGAGCATCGAATAGCAGACTATCGCCACGTCAAAAGATGATAAACTTGATGTATATCGTCTTAATGGCAATGCTTGCGCTTAATGTATCGAGTGATGTGCTCGATGGTTTCACGCAAGTAAAAGATGGTTTAGTCCGTACCAATGACAATATAGAGCAGCGAAATGCATCGATAATCGGTGCACTCGAAGCATTTAGTCTCCAGAACCCGGAGAAAGGATTATCTTGGTTTCGAAAGGGGCTTGAAGTGCGACAGAAAACCACGGAAATATACAATCTTGTAGATTCGCTAAAAGTTCAAATCGTAAAAAAAGTAGATGGTCCGCAAGGAGATATCAACAACATAGAAAATCGCGAAGACCTTGATGCAGCAGCAGCAATCATGCTTCAACCATCTACAAAACGTGGAGCTGCACTCCGACAATCTATTGAAGAATATCGCAATTTTATCACGGAATTTGTTACAGATTCAGTAAAGAGTGCGAGTATTTTGAAAGCGTTATCAACAGAGTCAGTACAACGTAAGGGTGAGATTGGAGAAATGAAATGGGAAGAGCATAAATTTGAGAATCAACCCGTTGTTGCAGCTATTACGTTGCTAACCAAGCTCCAAAACGACATCAAATATTGCGAAGGAGAAGCGCTACAATCTCTTTTAGCCAACGTAGATGCAGGAGATGTTCGTGTTAACGAACTTAATGCATTCGTAATTCCGGATTCAAGATTTGTGATACGCGGGAGCAAATACCACGCAAATATCGTACTTGCAGCAGTTGACACTACACAACGCCCTCTTATTTACATCAATGGCAAGCCATTAAGTTCAGAACATGGGATTTATGAAGCACCTGCAACGTCGGCAGGAAACTATGAATATAAGGGTTATTTGGAAGTACCTCATGGAGATGGCACAATCACACGCCACGACTTTGCATCATCCTATACTGTAATAGAACCAACAGCTACTATATCTGCAACAATGATGAATGTGTTGTACGCAGGTATTGACAATCCAATAAGCATATCTGTGCCGGGGGTTGCTAATAGCGGAGTTAGTGCCACAATGAGTAATGGAACATTAACACGTCGAGGCGACGCATGGGTTGCAAAACCGAGTAAGGTTGGTGAGCCGGCAATAATTACCGTGGTTGCAGAAATGAATGGAAAGCGTTCAGAAGTGTCGCGAACAGAGTTTCGCGTACGCAAGCTACCAGACCCTACCCCATTTGTAACTTACAAGGATGCAGAAGGAAATTCTCTAAAATATCGAGGTGGAGGACGAGGAATCTCAAAGGCTCAACTTATGCAGGTAGGAACACTTGAAGCCGCTATCGATGATGATTTGCTCAATATCACATTCAATGTGCTTAGTTTTGAAACTGTCACATTTGACTCGATGGGAAATGCTATTCCCGAGGTGTCGGACGGCAACAAATTTTCGTCACGCCAAAAAGCGCAATTACAACGTTTGAAGCGAGGCAATCGAATTTATGTAACGCGAGTTAAAGCTATCGGACCTGATGGAATAACACGAGAGCTCGCTCCACTTGAAGTGATAATCAACTAATATTCTTGAAAACAAAAATATAAAAATAAACAATGAGCGTAATTAAAAGACATATTGCGATTGCCGCCACATTACTAACAATAGGAACTGCGGCTATAGCACAAGACTCATCATCAAGCAGTGTAGTGCGTCGAGGCGGAAGCGACCGCAATCGCAAAGAGCAAACGCAACCGGGAGTTACGGAGCGAATGCAAAAATTTTACGAGGAAACGCCCCAAAGCGATGCCGACATGCAATGGATGCGCGTAATCTATCGCGAGCTCGACCTTAACAAGACTAAAAACGCCTCACTCTACTATCCTGAGGATATTATTGATGGCAATAAGAATTTGTTCCGCATTATAATGGAGCAACTTGCCGAAAATCGTATATCAGCATATGAATATCTTGACGGACGAGAAATATTCACTGACCAATACAAACTTAAAGTAGGTGATATGCTCGACCGCTTTCACATCTACTACACTCCGGCGAAAGGCTCCACCGAAAAAAATCCAAAATACGTAATCGAGGAAGTTGATGTGCCTACGAATGAGGTATTATCATATTACATTCTTGAGCGTTGGGAATTTGACTCACGCTCCAATAATATGCGAACACGTGTAGAGGCAATATGTCCTGTACTTCATCGTAGCGGTGATTTTGGTGGAGAAGCAATCAAATATCCAATGTTTTGGGTGAAACTCGAAGCATTACGCCCCTACTTGTCACAACAATACATATTTGTTGATGACGACAATAATTTGCCCAAATATACGCTCGACGATTTCTTCGCAATGAACATGTATGAGGGCAATATATACAAGACACGCAATCTTCGCAATCAATCAATGATGCAAATGTATCCTGACCCTGACGACTTAAAAAGAGCTCAAGACAGCATCCAAAATCGACTTGATACATTTGACGATAAACTATGGGTACCCTCACGCGAGGAAGTAATAGCGGCACGTGAAGCACGCGAAGCAGCGGCAGCCGGGGATTCAATCGTGATTCCTGACCGAGATACGAAAGAAAAATCGGCACGTTCAGCTCGCTCAAATAAAAACTCAAAAAAGAAAGAGCCCAAATCAATTAAGAAAAGCAATAACAACAGCAATTCGGCAGTTCGCTCAGTACGTCGACGCAAATAATCATATAGAATAATCATGGGTAAAAGTGATTACTTCTACCCTATTAATTATAACCGACAAGTAGTATTATTCAAATATTATTTGTCGGTTTTATTATAATATAGAATTTATTTCAAAACACCCATTACCTCTTCCCTTGAAAATGACCACAATAAGTACTATAAGAAAATGATAGGACAACATTGCTCATATATGTTATCAATGTGCAAAAGGTTAAGGGAGTGTTAAAGATGTATTAATTCAGTTTTTTTTTATATATTTGCGTAAGAATAAAAACAATAACGACACTTTTATACAATAAATATCATGGCTAAAGTTCATGGAGCCGTAGTAATCGATGAAGAGCGATGCAAAGGTTGCGACCTATGTGTAGCGGCTTGTCCGACAAAGGTGCTTCTTCTTAAGGATAAGGAAGTCAACAATCGCGGATATCACTATGCCTATATGGCACAACCGGAAGCATGCATAGGGTGTTCATCCTGCGCAATAGTATGCCCCGATGCTTGTATTGAAGTCTATCGGGTAGTTGAGAAATAACAAAAAAGCCACAGAAATTATGAATGAAGATATACGGTTGATGAAGGGAAACGAAGCGATAGCTCATGCGGCTATACGCTATGGTGTCGACGGATATTTCGGTTACCCCATCACACCTCAATCAGAAATACTCGAAACATTAGAGGCACTTATGCCTTGGGAAACCACGGGGATGGTAGTATTGCAAGCCGAAAGCGAGACTGCATCTATTAACATGGTATATGGCGGAGCTGCAACAGGAAAAGCAGTAATGACATCATCATCAAGCCCCGGAGTGTCGCTAATGCAAGAAGGCATATCATATTTAGCAGCCTCTGAATTGCCCGCATTGATTGTCAATGTCATGCGAGGAGGGCCCGGTTTAGGAACAATCCACCCCTCTCAAAGTGATTATTTTCAAACGACCAAAGGAGGGGGTCATGGCGACTATCGACTAATTGTTCTTGCACCATCATCGGTACAAGAAATGGCAGATTTCGTTAGTCTTGGATTTGACTTGGCTTTTAAATATCGTAATCCTGCGATGATACTTGCAGATGGAGTTATCGGTCAGATGATGGAAAAGGTAGTTTTGCCTGAACAACGTCCACGACGCACAGCAGAAGAGATACGCAAACAATGTCCATGGGCACTCACCGGGAAAACGCCCGACCGCAAACGCAACGTTGTTACTTCATTGGAGCTTGACTCCGCAATAATGGAAAAAAACAATGAACGCTTCCAACGTACGTACAAAGAAATCGAAGCAAATGAAGTAAGATATCAAGAATATCAAACTGAAGATGCCGATTATTTGATAGTAGCATTTGGCTCTATGGCTCGCATATGCTTAAAAGCGGTAGAAGAGGCACGTAAGGTAGGAGTAAAAATCGGATTGCTACGCCCCATAACCTTGTGGCCGTTCCCCTACGAAGCAATCAATAATATTGCAAAGGGGATGAAAGGGATACTCGTTGCCGAGTTAAATGCCGGGCAAATGATAGAAGATGTACGTCTTGCCGTTCATGATAATGTACCCGTAGAGCATTTTGGCAGAATGGGTGGCATTGTACCTAATCCGACAGAAATACTCATGTCATTTACCAATAAATTCGGTGTAAAATTTTAAAAAGTTAAACCGATAGGTCATGGAATTAAATCAGATTATAAATCCCGCTAATAAAGTATATAGTCGTCCGGCGCTGCTAAGCGAAAACACAATGCACTATTGCCCCGGCTGTAGTCATGGTGTAGTACATAAAATAATAGCAGAGCTCATCGATGAAATGGGACAACAAGAGAATACAATCGGAGTAGCTCCGGTAGGTTGTGCAGTATTTGCCTACAATTATATAGATGTAGATTGGGTAGAAGCGGCCCATGGGCGAGCACCAGCGCTTGCCACTGCAGTCAAACGATTGAATCCGGAGAAACTTGTATTTACCTACCAAGGAGATGGCGACATTTCAGCAATTGGTACGGCAGAGACAATCCACGCAGCCAACCGAGGCGAAAATATTGCTATCATATTCATAAATAATGGCATATATGGGATGACCGGAGGCCAAATGGCGCCTACAACACTTGAAGGTCAGAAAACAGCAACTACCCCCTACGGTCGCCGAGTAGATCTTAATGGATATCCATTGGCAATATCTACTTTGCTTGCACAACTTGATGGTACGTGTTATGTCACACGCCAAGCAGTACATACAGCAGCAGCCGCTCGCAAAGCAAAAAGTGCAATAAAGAAAGCGTTTCAAAATGCTCTTGCCGGGAGAGGAACATCTGTTGTAGAAATCGTAGGCACATGCTCTTCGGGGTGGAAATTATCTCCACGTGCCTCTAATGCTTGGATGGAAGAAAATATGTTTGAGAAATACCCACTTGGTGATCTCAAAAATGCCGATGTTGAAAAATAAGGAAATTAAGATGAAAGAAGAAATCGTCATAGCCGGATTTGGAGGACAAGGAGTGCTTTCAATGGGAAAGATACTTGCATATGCAGCGTTAATGAACGACTTGGAAGTGACATGGATGCCATCGTATGGTCCGGAACAACGTGGTGGGACGGCCAATGTTACAGTTATTCTTAGCGATGAAGCTATATCTTCGCCAATAGTTGATTCATATGACACAGCTGTAATTCTTAATCAACAGAGTCTTGATAAGTTTGAAAGTCATATAAATCCCGGAGGCACATTGATTTACGATCCTTATGGAATACATCGCAAACCCACACGCACCGATATTAAAATTGTAGCAGTCAACGCCATGGACGCAACAATCGAACTCGGGAATGCCAAAGGTTACAATATGATATTACTCGGGGCGCTGTTGAAACTGAAACGAGTAGTATCACTCGATGATGTACTACGTGGGCTAAAAAAAGCATTACCGGAACGCCACCACCACCTTATCCCTGCTAACGAAGCTGCGATACTTAAAGGTATGAGCCTCGTATAATCCCTCCATACTTACATAGACTTGACGCTTAAATGAAGGAATTTTTCAAAATTTTGCGCCGTTTTGTGCCTCCTTATAAGAAGTTCTTGATTCTCAATATCTTCTTCAATATATTGGCGGCATTCTTAACGCTTTTCTCATTTGCTCTTATCATTCCTATTCTTGAAATGTTGTTTCAAGTAAAGGAAGCACATTATGAATTGATGTCGATGGCCGATGGCTCACTCAAGGATGTAGTAGTCAATAATTTTTACTATTATGTACAGGAAGCCATAACAAGTCTCGGGCCGTCAAACACCTTGGCAATTCTTGCCATAATGCTCGTGTTTATGACATTACTTAAAACCGGAGTTACTTACTTGAGTTCTTATTGTATCATACCGATGCGCTCCGGAATCGTGAGAGATATACGAAATTATGTGTACAACAAGATTGTACGCCTTCCAATATCATTCTTCACGTCGGAACGAAAGGGTGACGTAATGGCACGCATGAGTGGAGACGTTGCCGAGATTGAAAGTTCGATCATGGCATCAATCGATATGTTCTTTAAAAACCCTATCATGATTATTGTGTGCCTTTTCACAATGTGCATGATTTCATGGCAATTGACAATTTTTGTACTAATATTGTTACCGATAGCGGGAACAATAATGGGCAAAGTTGGTAAAAAACTCAAACGCAAATCACTTGAAAATCAAAACCAATGGGGTGTTTTGATGTCGAACATTGAGGAAACACTTGGCGGGTTACGTATTATTAAAGCATTTAATGCCGAAGAGAAGGTTAAAAATCGATTCCACAAGGAAAACCAAGAACTATATTCATTAAGTAATAAAGTAGCTCGTCGTCAAGCACTCGCCCACCCTATGAGCGAATTTTTAGGAACTACCGCAATTGCTATAGTGCTATGGTTTGGAGGGGCGTTGATATTAGGTGGACATACATCAATTTTAGGTGGTGAATCGTCAATGAGCGCATCATCATTCATCTATTATTTGGTAATATTCTACAACATCATTAATCCTGCCAAAGAATTGTCGAAGGCAATGTATTCAATCCAAAAAGGGTTGGCATCAATGGAACGTGTAGACAAAATTCTTTCTGCAGAAAATCCGATTAAGGATCCCGAAAATCCGGTTAAAATCAATAAACTCAAAGGGAATGTATGCTATAAGAACGTAACGTTCAGCTATGGCACAAATGAGGTCATTCACAATATTGATTTAGACATTCCAGCCGGAGCAACAGTTGCACTCGTCGGGCAATCCGGCTCAGGGAAGTCAACACTCGCCGACTTATTGCCAAGATTTTACGATGTTCAGTCCGGACAAATTACAGTTGATGGTGTTGATATTCGCGATATGAAAGTTCATGACCTACGTTCGTTCATGGGCAATGTAAATCAAGAAGCTATTCTATTCAACGATTCATTCTATAACAACATCACATTTGGCGTAGAGAATGCCACAATGGAACAAGTGGAAGAAGCAGCTAAAATTGCCAATGCCCATGAATTTATAGTAGAATCGGAACATGGATATAATACAAATATCGGCGACCGAGGATGTAAACTCTCAGGAGGACAACGCCAACGATTGTCGATAGCTCGCGCAATATTAAAGAATCCCCCGATGCTAATTCTCGACGAAGCTACATCAGCACTCGACTCTGAAAGCGAAAAGGTAGTACAAGAAGCTCTTGATCGCTTAATGAAAGATCGCACTACACTTGTAATTGCCCACCGCCTTTCTACAATCTGTAACGCAGATTTAATTTGTGTGCTACATGAAGGACGTATTGTAGAGCGAGGAACTCACGAAGAACTACTTGCACTCAACGGTTATTATAGCCGATTAGTTGATATGCAGAAATTTTAATAATATCCGAATTACATTAAAATATAGGCTGAATCACTATATAATGGTTCAGCCTTTTCTTTTATCATAAAATTAATACTATATTCAATACAATAGAGATTATAGTAATAAAAGGCCAAATTATAATATTACACGAAATAATTTCTTCGTGTAATATTAGATATCGAGGAATAAAATATTATGATTCAATAATTAACTCTTGGTCTTTAGGTTTAACTGTCATCGCAGTTGCCTCATAGAGCAAATAAAGAGGGATGAACACAACACATAGCGTGAACGGGTCGCCGGTAGGAGTGATTAGGGCAGCTAAAACGAGTAAAGCTACCACTGCATGACGTCGATATTTACCAAAGAATTTACGTGTAATAAGTCCCATTTTTCCCAAAAGCCAACCGAGCAAGGGCATTTCAAATACTATCCCCATTACTAAAATTATCACCGTGAAATTATCCATATAGGAGTCAATTGTAATAGTGTTAGGGATCGCTTCGCTCAATTGATATGTAGCCAAAAATCTTAAAGTTAAAGGAAAAATCAAAAAATATCCAACGGCAACTCCGAGATAGAACATCATATTACCTGCGACGAAAGCCTTTACGGCAGGTTGTCGTTCGTTGGGATATAAAGCCGGAGAAATAAATCCCCAAAGTAGATATATCACGATAGGGAAACCGACAACTAAAGCTAATTCAAAAGAGGTGGACAGATGTATCGACAACTGTGATGCTAATCTTGTATTTATCAATGACATTTCAAAGGGCTCACCGGTCGCCCCTGAAATTGCATCAAACAACTTATATAGTGGGAAATCGCCATTACAAGGCGCCAGAATTACAGCATTAAAAATCTGAGGCATAAAAATAAAAAATAATACCGACAAAAGTACTATTAGAGCACCGATACGAAATAAAACGCCTCTGAGCACATCAAAATGTGCCCAAAACGACATTGAATTATTATCGTTGTTTGCCACAGAATGTAGAAATTCAATAAATATCAATCAACCGCCTTTCGAGGAGATGGATTTATATTATTTATTGTCATTTTCTTTCTTATCGTCGGTAGAATCTGCTGCTTCGTTGAGTCCGGATTTAAAACTCTTGATACCCTTTCCTATAGAACGCATCAATTCGGGAATTTTCTTTCCGCCAAACAATAGCAAGATTACGACTAATATAATTATCCATTCCCAACCACGTAGGTTGCCTAAAAATGCTGTCATCATATATTATTGTGTTTTATGTTACAAAAATAATTAATTTATTTGGATAGCCAATCGCTTTTGCACATTATTTAGGGATTAAGTAAATCCGGGTTAAAATAATCGAAAACGCTTCGAGCAAGGTCCAACGCGTGACGAGCTTCACTATCGGGATTGAGGGCAACTGCAGTCTCATAATCGGTAACCGCAGCAGAGTGTTTTTGCAATCGCCACCATAACTTACCTCTCATGAAATAGCCATTATCATCCTGTGGATTTTCTTCTATATAACGATTAAGCACATCGAGTGCTTTATCTAAATTATTTTCGTCAAATAACTGCTGGATATTTGGTAATGATGTCATCAAATATTAATTTTACACGAAAATACAAAAAGTAAATTATTATGCCAAGATTTTTAAGTTTTATATCAATATTTATAATAATATCTACCTTTTCAATAAAAGGAGTAGATCCTACTGCAACAAATTTCACCTACAAAGAGTGTCAAGGCTCATGGTGTCCTTATCCTATTCCGGGAACAGCTATTGAAACTCCGGATTCCCTCACCGCCATATTCATTAATCATGTAGGACGACACGGTTCGCGATATCCCTCTTCACCCAACTCTACATATACATTACTACGAGCACTTGAACGTGCTGACTCGCTAAATACAATCACAACATTAGGCAAAGAATTGCTCAATCTGACGCATTATGTTGCAATTCGTGCCGACAAGCAATGGGGAGCACTTGACTCTCTTGGGATAGCTGAACAACGTGGTATTGCTTCACGCATGTATATTAATTATCCGGAGTTGTTTATCAATGGTAAGATTTCAGCAATTTCATCGTATTCTCCACGATGCGTAATGTCAATGTATTCATTTACTCACCAGCTTGATCGTCTTAATAATAAAGTTGAAATCACAACATCGTCGGGTAGACAAAACTCTCAGTTGTTGCGACCATTCGACCAAAACAAAGATTACACGGAGTTCATACGCTCAAAAGTGTGGGAAACTCCACTCAATGATTACGCCGATACTCGTATCACTGCTACTCCACTCCGCAATATACTCGGCAAAGAATATCCTCTGACATTATCTGATACACGTAGTTTAGCTATGGATTTATATCAATTATTAGGAGGTCTTTCTGCCATGAACATTGATGTTGACCTTAGTAAATATCTGTCAGTCGAAGAAATCAATGCACTATGGAGTATCTACAATTTGCGTCAATATTTGCAACGTACAGCCTCTGTTTTATCTTCTGTTCCTGCTGAAATAGCCTCTCCGCTCGTTCTTGATTTTATACGCACTACTGATGATGCTATTGCCGGAAAATCCGATGTGACGACTATTTTGCGATTCGGACATGCAGAAACTTTACTTCCTCTTTTTTCTATACTCCATTTGCAAGGAGCCTATTATCTAACAAACTATTACGATACAGTTGCCGGGCATTTTCAAAATTTCAAGATGGTGCCAATGGGGGCAAATTTGCAGATTGTATTATTTAAATCGCAATCCGGTAAACACTACGTACGTTTCGATCTCAACGAACAAGCTATAAAATTAATGCCAAACGATGACCGAATATATATTCCATGGGATGAGGCCCGAGAATACATGATACGTTGCCTTCCACTTATAGATCAACCATAATCTTTCACTGAAATAAACCTTTTAAGCTCTTTCGTTGTTTTATAAACATGAAAGGGCTTATTTTCTACATATTATCAATGATAATCGCATTTCATGCTGCCGGTGATAATAAAATTGCAACAAAGCAACAAGTAAAGACAATTTCTGAGTTGCAAAATCAGCTTAAGGACATGAAACAATATACTGCGGAAGCGGTATATGAAATACTATTACCATCTAACGATAATACAATAAAATATCATATCGAAATGCAATCTGTTGCAGTAAACGACACTTTATCTCCATGCAATTATCTTATCTCATGGAGAAATAAAGATAACATAGATAAGCCTACGGAATTTACGTCATATAGCAACGGAAAACATTATCGATTTATCAATGGACAATTGGAGCAATTTGATGTTATAGTTGATTCGATTCCATTCACTGAAAAAGGTGGACGCGTTCAACTTAATGCAAGGTTTACAAATCTTTTACCCTCTTTATTAGCAGATGAATTAAAGAAAATAGCCAATGATTCTATTTATCAATATAAAATTACTGATAATTTAAATTATTACGGAATCGAAGCTGTAAGACTCAATGCAGTAGAAACAATAAATAATTTTATTGCCCGTGAACTTACATATATTTTTAATATTAAAAATAGTGAGCCATTATATCTTGAAATAAGAAGCAATCCTGAAACAGCTGCGGAGCTAGTAATAACGGTAAATTATCAGACTGCTACAATTCCTGAGGACTATGATTTCTCGGAAGAAGCGCTAATAGAACGATATCCTGACTCTTTTCTCTACAATCGAAAGAAATAAATCATAAAGCTAAAGTATCATTAACCTAAAAGAAATAACACTATGCAGACTATTCATTTTAATGGCACACCATGCCACACTTATGGAACTATTCCCACAGTAGGAGAAAAAGCACCATGCTACACGTTAGTTGCTCCAGATTTAAAAGAAATACGCTGTTCTGACCACAAAGGGAAACGCATAATCATGAACATATTCCCCTCGCTCGATACTTCTGTTTGTGCATTAAGCGTAAGGAGATTTAATGAACTTGCAGCCAAACTCGACAATACCGTTGTGCTATGCATTTCTATGGACTTGCCATTTGCGGCAAAACGATTTTGTTCAGCAGAAGGTATAGATGGCGTTACAATTGCATCAGCATTTCGCTCATCGATATTTAGCGAAAAATACGGGCTTAAAATTGTTGACGGTCTTTTGGCAGGATTACTCGCTCGTGCAATTATAATTCTTGATGAAAATCGCAATGTTGTCTACACTCAATTAGTCGATGAAATAACAACTGAGCCCGAATATGACAAGGCTATCGCAGCATTAAATTCAATATAATAAAGATATCTCTTATATTAAACCCAAAGAATTATATCATTTCCATTGATTTGAGGTGACTATAAAGTGCTGAAGTGGGCAGCCCCATAACGTTGTAAAAGCAACCATCTATCTTCTTAACGCCAATAAGACCTATCCATTCTTGAATACCGTAAGAACCGGCTTTATCAAAAGGATGGAACTTCTCAACGTAATAGTCAATGTCAGCATCTGATATTTTACCGAACTCTACAATTGTAACCTCGTCAAATGTATGTATTGTTCCGGCAGTAGTCAATGATACACCTGTTATAACTTTATGTTTTGCGCCCGACAATCGTTGCAACATAAATTTAGCTTCAGATGCATTTTTAGGTTTACCCATAATCTCGTCGTCAATAACAACAACGGTGTCGGCAGTAATTAAAATTGTCTCACTGTCAATTTTGTCAATGTAACTTTGGGCTTTTAATCGCGAAAGATAAGCAGCGACCTCTTCAGCTTGTAATGAGGCGGGGAAAACTTCATTAACGTCGTTGAGGCATATTGTTTCAAACTCAATATCCAACATCGACAATAACTCTCTACGACGTGGAGAACCACTTCCTAATAAAATCTTTTTATTCATGCCAAAATTGATAGAAACAAAAAGAATATATTAAATATTACCAACCGAATGCTTTTTCTGTCGACATCCACTCCCCTTGAGCTTTCATCACTTCCTCAATGATTTCGCGCCCCACGCCATAACCACCATTGACAGTAGATATATAACGTGCTACACATTTAATATCAACATCGGCATCAGCAGGAGCAACCGACAATCCAACGGCTTTCATGCAATCATGGTCGGGGATATCATCGCCTGCAAACGCCACTTCTGAAGCATCAAGCCCATTCTCTTCCATCCATTTAGTAAGGATTGGCAATTTCATTGACGCTCCCATATATACATCGTAAATACCAAGAGCTCTAAATCTCAATTCTATTGATTCACTACATCCACCGGTTATAATTGCAATTTTATATCCATGTTTGACAGCGAGTTGCAATGCGTAACCATCTTTCACATTGACCATGCGGCAAGGGAGTCCATCAGCACCCAATGGCACAGTTGAAGGTGAAAGCACTCCATCAACATCAAATACAAACGCTTTAATCTTGGTTAAATCATAATCAATTTTGCTCATGGTATGTTTTATATATTTGATTGGATAATATTTCATATAATTGAGCATCATCACCACTAAGCATTTTAATATGGCTATCAATGATGTGCTTATCACCACGACGAGCAGGTCCGGTTTGAGCCTCTGCCGGAGAAAGAGTGGTGATTTTTTCCATTGTTTCTTTTAATAACGGATCAAGAGCATGAATATCAGTGCCACACAACCGCAATTGACGATCGGCAACTGCCCACATATAATTCACAAAATTACACGCAAAAACAGCTGCAACATGAAGTCGACGACGACCTTCGGAATTTAATAAGCGCACATTATCACTGATTTTCCCGGCGAGGTCCAGTAAACATTTCTCTACGAATGAACTACTTCCCTCAATAAAAAAAGGCACACTCTTCATGTCAACCGCTTTGTGTTTTGAAAAGGTCTGAAGCGGATAGAAAACGCCAAAGTGCCCACGTAGCTCTACAAAGACATCAACCCCCACGCTACCTGATGTGTGTACCCAAATACCATCATTGTTAAGGCATGGTATCTGTTGTAATAACGACGCAATACTATCATCGGCCACCGACATTAAATATAAATCGGCGTTAGGGCAAATTGCCGTAACATCATTAGTTGCGACACACGAAGAAGATATTCTGTCGGCCAACTCACGAGCATGCAAAATATCTCTACTAAAGATTTGCAAGATTTCAACATAAGGAGCGAGTGCCGTGGCAAGATGTGTCGCGACATTTCCCGAACCTATGACCACACAGGTTTTAATCATTTGCTTTGTAGCTTCCTATATGGACATTTTCCCAATGAAGTTTTGAAGTGTCACATGGACGACGTTCTTCGTCGGGATAACCGAATGTTAATATACATACTACTGAAACTTCTTCAGGAATACCGAGAAGTTCTTGCACATATTCATTGGCAGGCGTGCCATCTACTTGATAGCGGTCTCTCACTTCAATCCAACAAGAACCAATACCTAGGTCGGTAGCTTGTAGTTGCATAAATGCAGCTGCAGCTGAAGCATCTTCAATCCATGCTTCTGATTTTGTCGCATCTACGGCAACAACTACAGCAAGCGCAGCTTTAGCAATTGGATGAGCTCCGGCTGGTTTACATTGACTTAATCGTTGCAACATTTCAGGGTCATCAACTGCTACGAATTGCCAAGCACGTGAATTTTTAGAGGTTGGAGACATCAATCCGGCTTCTAATATCAGTTTGACATCTTCAGGGTTGAGAGATTGCTCTTTATAGCGTCGGATACTGCGTCGCTTAACGAGCAGTTCATGCAATGAATTCATAAATAAAAAAATTAGTGGGAATTATTAAAATTCCATGATTAATAAATAATTTAGGGGCTTTCTCTTAAAAAATATGACCTAAAAACTGCTGGATTATCTCATGGAACAAACCCAAGCATCGGCAAAACGAGTTGCGATATCGGCAAAATTTTTACCATCGAGGGCCTCGGTTGTAGTATTACCGGTTGCAACATACACTCTAAATTTACCATCTTTAGCGAGGACTCCAAGATTATAGTTATTGTTTTCACCAATATACTTTTCTGCAAGTTCCATAGTAGGCAATGATGCAATAACCAAACAATAACGGTCCGAAGCATTCATTCTAAGTGTCGCTACGTGAGAGTCTTCAAGAGTATCAACAGAATTGCTCTCAGTTGCAATTTCTACCTTAGATGTTTCCTCGGCCTGTGGTGTTTCTACTTCATCCTCTACTATATTTTCACGAGGTACACTAATATTGAGCATAGGAGGTTCGTCAAGGCTTGGCACTACTGATGTTTGAGATGACTTAGGCGACATTACCGGTGACAATGAAGCCATATTATCATTACGTTCAAACGAGGGACGCAACAGTACCAACGCAACACCAATAATAACAGCTATAACTGCAGCTGCTTCTATGAAGCGCAATCCAAAGCGCGATAGGCGACTGCGTCGTGGGGCCTCTATGCGACCAACTTTTATAGCCTCTTCTTTCACTTTTTCGAGCAAAGGCTTAATTGCTAATGCTTCAAATCCGACGCTACCAACATTCAATTGTCTTTTTGCCGGCTCAAAAAGGACCGACAATCCATCACCCTGACGGATAAAACGACCTATCTTACCAAGCGAAATTTCACCATCAAGATTGAGCTGATGCTTCATTGAGCTGAGTTCATCTTCAACGATACGAGATGCCTGCGCAAACGAGATTGATTCTTTTCTTGCAATCGAAGAAGCGAGCAATCCATCATTGTAATCAACGCTTGCGCTAAAAGAAAGCTCACGCATCGGAGGATACATGACACCTAAAGCCTCGTCGTAGCAAGCAGACTGATAATCAGCGATAAAAGCACCCCATTTCGGCAGGACTACGCAGTCATGTCGATATACGAGGTATTCAATATGTCGGATTACATGATTCATTGTTACAAATTTAACGCAATTATAGTTTTCTTACAAATAATTTCAACTAAAAATTTCTAACTTTGCAACATCTTTTTAAAACTTAATTGACTTTCAGCCGATTATGACTATAAGACTCAAGACTATATACTTTTTATTATTCATTATTATAACAATGCCAATTGCCCAAGGGAAAGAGTCCGACGTTTCCGCAGAAAATCTTTGGGCGAAAATTGACAAAGCTATTGCCGGCGAAAATTGGGATATAGCTGACTCTCTTATCGTTGAAACACTTACCCAACACCCCGATGAGGCGACTCGCGCAATGCTACTTTCCAATCTCGGCATGATACGATACTATGCCGGGAAAGACTCTCTCGCAGTTGCCACACTCACTCAGGCACACCGTGAAGCTCCGGCTGCCGTTGCCATCCTTTCCAACCGAGCAAAAGTTCTGACCTCAATGGGACACGTTGCAGCAGCCGTTGCCGACTACAATCAAATAGAACAACTTGACTCCACATATTCCGATACATATCTTTATAGAGGTCTTATCTACCTATATAATGGATATTTTGAAGATGCTTTTCGCGACTTAAATAAGCGTGAACAGATGTTACCAAGAAGCGAAGACACTCTCATTGCCTTGGCATCATATTATACAATCACCGAGGATTACGAATCGGCAGTGCCCTACTATAGCGAATTAATTCGTGATAATGCTCAAGCTGAATATTATGCAGGTCGCGCCATGTGTGCAATCCATCTTAACCGGCTTTACGATGCAGCAGAAGATATTGCCGAAGGTCTTGCTCTCGACCCGAATTACTCGGAGCTATACCTATGTCGAGCAATTCTAAACAAGCGCCGATACTGTCCGGATGACGCTCACTCGGATGCCGAACGCGCCATTTCACTTGGAGCTTCACCCACACGCGTCAACGCATTATTAGGTTTCTGATTACGCAAAATTTAAATAACATTCAGTGTTTCACATCACGTGAAGCACTTATTTTTTTATTGCAAATGAAACGTTTATGCTAAAAAACACATAAAATAATTTGGTTATTATATATATATATATATTTGCGTGATTTTTAACATATAACACATTTATCTTATGAAAAAACTTTTATTTTCTTTTTGTACAATTTTAGCACTAAGCTTAGTATCTTGTGGTGGTAACACTAAGACGCAACATGAAATTATAATAAAAGAAGAGACTGAACAAGAGAAAAATACAGATTGGATAGAATATGGACTAGTTAATAGTTTTGATTGCTTCAAACACAATAGCGAAAGGTATTATTACTCAGCCAAATCATCTGAAATGTTAATATGGTATAGATATGTAAATGGAGAGATACAATATTCTGCAAATGGCTATGGGACAAAAAGGTTAGTAAGAAATCCATATACAACAATCAAAGTAAAAAATCCAAATACAGGAGAGACAACCACACATAATGTAAGCCATTATGAGTGGTGCTATGAAGGTACCAATAGTTCAAGATCATGGTGTTACTTCTTACCAGAATTATAACTCCGACCATAACAAAATCAAGGATGTTACAGAGCGATGTGGTTCTATAACATCCTTTTTTATTAGGTCTATTAAGTTCAAAGATATATTAGAAGAGCTGGCTCAGTAAAATCTATTTATATCGCTAATATATTAAATAAACATTGCAAGAAGTACAGATTTTATATACAAAGTTACTACAAAAAAGTGGAATACGGAAGAATGTAGTAATAGAATTGATTTACAGAGGTTTCATTTAAGCTGCCGATTCTCTCCAACGCCACCACAATCCTTGCAAAAGCCAAATCAAGACGTCGCTACGTTACTTGTTCGTAACCACACCATATAAGTGACGAAATGGGTAAGAATGGCAAAACAAGGCATTGTGATATAGTGAGTTACCGACAACTCACGCAACAAATCCGGTTACGGAAAAAGATTGCGTCGTTCCTCCGTGTTTTGCGTACTGACGAAGGATTCTTCACCGACTAATTTTGAACCTAAAAAAATTAAGGACGATGAAGAGTACATTTTCAGTTATCTACTACCTCAAACGTCAGGTAGTGAAAAAGGACGGGACAGTACCCGTCATGGGACGTATCACGGTGGACGGAAGCCAGACACAGTTCAGCTGCAAACTGACCGTCGATCCCAAGCTGTGGGATACCAAAGGTGGACGTGTCACGGGCAGAAGCACGGCTGCACTCGAAACGAACCGTATGCTCGACAAGATGCGCGTACGCATCAACAAGCACTATCAGGAA
>JAFXHY010000200.1 GCA_017536215.1 Muribaculaceae bacterium
AAAAAAAAATGCTAACTTTGTACGATTTTTTGAAGTACAAGAAAAATATATAGAAAAGAATTTATGAACGTAGTAAAGAAAACCATCGCACTGCCCGATGGTCGCGAGATTACCATTGAAACCGGGAAGCTTGCCAAACAAGCAGACGGTGCCGTAGAGTTGCGTCTTGGCGGCACAATGTTACTCGCCACTGTAGTAACCGCAAAAGAAGCGGGAGAGGGGGTTGATTTTATGCCCTTGCAAGTAGAGTACAAGGAAAAATTTTCATCGGCAGGACGTTTCCCCGGCGGATTTTTGAAGCGCGAAGGTAGAGCATCGGATTATGAGATTCTTACCTCGCGATTGGTAGACCGAGTACTTCGTCCGTTGTTCCCGGAAAATTACCATGCAGACACCTTTGTAAATGTAACGATGTATTCATCAGATGGGGTAGATATGCCAGATGCGTTGGCCGGATTGGCAGCTTCGGCAGCACTTGCAGTGTCAGACATCCCCTTCAACGGGCCTATCTCGGAAGTGCGAGTAGCTCGCGTAAATGGTGAATTTGTTATAAATCCGACCTTTGCACAACTCGAAGAGGCAGACATGGAGTTGATGGTAGGAGCAACCTACGACAACATCATGATGGTAGAGGGTGAGATGAATGAAGTATCGGAGGCAGATTTATTGGGTGCGCTCAAAGCAGCTCATGATGCAATCAAGGAGCAATGTAAAGCGCAAATGGAACTTGCAGAAGCAGTAGGTTCGACAGTGAAACGTGAATATTGCCACGAGGTAAATGATGAAGCACTTCGTCAGGATGTTCATGACAAATGCTATGATAAGGTATATGCAATAGCAAAAACCGGTTCAGCCGACAAACATTGGCGTGCGGACTCGTTTGCAGCTATATGCAACGAATATATCGAGTCGCTACCCGAAGAGGAACGCGATGAGAAAACACCTTTGGTGAAACGCTACTACCACGATGTAGAAAAAGAAGCGATGCGTCGTTGTGTTCTCGATGAGGGAATCCGTCTTGACGGACGTAAGACAACAGAAATTCGCCCAATCTGGTGTGAAACAGATTATTTGCAAGTGCCCCATGGGTCGGCAGTGTTCACACGTGGTGAGACACAAGCTTTAGCAACTGTAACCCTTGGCACAAAGTTGGATGAGAAAATACTTGACGATGTGTTGAATACCGGTCGTGAGCGTTTCCTTCTCCACTATAACTTCCCCCCCTTCTCAACCGGAGAGGCTCGTCCGACACGTGGTGTAGGTCGTCGCGAAGTGGGACATGGTAATCTTGCACATCGTGCGTTGAAGAGAATGTTCCCGGATGATTTCCCCTATGTATGCCGTATCGTGAGTGATATTCTCGAGTCAAATGGGTCTTCGTCAATGGCAACAGTATGTGCCGGAACACTATCATTGCTTGATGCTGGTGTTAAGATGAAACGTCCGGTAGCAGGTATTGCAATGGGATTGATTTCAGATGGACAGAAATATGCAGTTTTGAGTGATATCCTTGGTGATGAGGACCACCTCGGCGATATGGACTTCAAGGTGACAGGAACCCGTGAAGGTATCACCGCAACACAAATGGATATCAAGTGTGACGGTCTTTCATACGAAATTCTTGAACGAGCTC
Organism: Muribaculaceae bacterium; assembly: GCA_017536215.1. Classification (GTDB taxonomy): domain Bacteria; phylum Bacteroidota; class Bacteroidia; order Bacteroidales; family Muribaculaceae; genus JAGBWK01. The sequence goes on from JAFXHY010000200.1 coordinate 1,634, forward strand.
TTAATCAAGCACGTGAAGGACGTTTACACATTCTTGATATTATCGAAGCAACAATCCCTGCTGCACGTGAGGATTACAAACCGAATGTGCCACGTATCTACACAATGATAATTCCGAAAGATCTTATCGGCGCTGTTATCGGCCCGGGTGGAAAGATTATTCAAGGAATTCAAGAGACATCGGGTGCAACAGTGTCAATTGACGAAATAGAAGAGGGCGGTTACATAGAGGTAGCTGCGACCAACAAAGAGTCAATGGATAAGGCAATAGAGATGATTAATGCAATAGTAGAATTGCCGGAAGAGGGTAAGGTGTATACCGGTACGGTGCGATCTATAATGGAATTTGGCGCATTTGTTCAGTTTATGCCTAATCGCGATGGCTTGCTCCACATCTCAGAAATCTCATGGAATCGTCTTGCCGATATGGAGGCAGCCGGTTTGAAAGAGGGAGATACTGTAGAGGTTAAGCTTCTCGAAATCGATAAGAAAACCGGCAAGTATCGTTTGTCGATGAAGGCGCTTCAGGAGAAACCTGAAGGCTATGTAGAGCCCGAACGTGCACCACGTGCAGATCGTGGACCTCGCCGCGACCGTGGTAATGACCGTGGACCTCGTCGCAACGACCGCGGACCTCGCAATGATCGTGGCAATCGCGAATAATAGATAATCAAATATGATATAAAAAAGTCGGAGAGAGTTCTCCGACTTTTTTTGTGCGCCTAAAAGGCATACGAATGGGGGATGTGGTGTGTTTCGCGTCTTTGCAGACGCACAGGGAGTGTATGCTTACTGTCCGGAGGTTTCGCTACGCTCAACCCCCGGTTATTGTATTCGCTAAAGCGACCCGTCCTTTCGGACGAATTTTGTAGGGGTGGTTTTCTATCCGGAGGTTTCGGCTAAAGCCTTCAACCCCCCGGTTATTGGATTCGCTGCGCGACCCGTCCTTCGGACGGATTTTGTAGGGGAGGTAGGCCTTCAGTCCATAGGGTTGCCGCGGTGGTGTGACTGTGAGGGGCGGAAGCCCCTCACTCCATAGGGCTGACGCGGTGAGAATTGTGAGGGCCGGTTGAGATAAATCTCGAATATATATGCACTCGCTGGAAGAAATATTGAAGTAAACTTCATATTTCTCGCTCGTTGTTGCTATATTTGTAAATAGATGATATTTATAATTGAAACGAGGACGAGAAGAATATCGGTAGTTCTCATTAAATAATTTGGATATGATAAATTTTGCATATTGTACGCCAACCCGTTATGTGTTCGGTAAAGGAGTAGAATCGCAAGTTGGAGAATTGACAGCTGCGATGGGAGTAAAAAAAGTGTTAGTAGTGTCGGGACATTCGTCGGCACGCAAATCGGGGTTGCTTGACAGGGTTTTGGCGTCGATTCAAGAGTCGGGAGTATCGACGATAGAATTAACCGGTATTGATCCCATTCCCACCGACGACCGAGTGTATGAGGGTATTAATATGTGCCGGAGAGAGGGGGTTGAAGGAGTCGTTGCTGTAGGGGGTGGCAGTGCGATTGATACAGCCAAGGCAATAGCCGGTGGCGTAGTTTATTCGGGAGATTTCTGGGATTTCTATGAGGGAGTGGCAGAGATGAAGGAGGCGCTACCGATTGGTGTAGTGTTGAC
>JAFXHY010000201.1 GCA_017536215.1 Muribaculaceae bacterium
ATGGTGAACTATACATTATAAACATAGCTAAATAAGACAAAGCGTTATGAAACTAAGAAAATTATTTCTCGCAGCAGGATTAGCGCTTGTAGCTGCAGGCGCAACTGCACAAGTAAATGTTGAAGATATTCGCATTTATATTAACCCTGGTCATGGTGCGTTTGACGCAGATAGCCGTCCTTGTGGTACTGTGAAACATGGTGCTAACAATGCTTACACTGATGTAAACAACGATACATCTAACTTCTTTGAATCAAATACCAACCTTAACAAAGGGCTTGCGCTTTTCCACAAGCTTAAAGAGTTTGGTTTCAAACATGAAGATGGTAAATCAGGTCTTGACTTGACTCAAAACATCGTGATGAGCCGCATTCAAAGTGGTGCTGTTCCTGCATATATTGATTACGAAAATCATACAGTAAATCCTGAGTCAGAAAAATATGACCGTTCTCTTTCAGAAATTTCTGCTGAAGTAGAGTTTAATAACTTTGACATGTTTATCTGTATCCACTCTAATGCAGCATCTAGTACAAATACTAACTATCCATTGGTGCTTTATCGTGGAACAGATTCAGAAGAGTATAATGCCGGTGCAAAAGCAATGAGTACTACATTGTGGCCTCACCTTTATGGACAGGGACATCACCAATGGACTTATTATTCAATGACAAGCATGAATCTCCGTGGTGATGTATCATTCTATGGTGGCAGTTCAAGAGTAAAGTATGTCATAAATGATCCTGACTATGTATTTGTAGAAGGTCCAGGTAGAGAATTTTTGGAAGGTGCCGATGGTGCTCCTGACACAATCGCTTATACAAGCTATCTTGGCGCGCTTAAACATGGTGCTCCGGGTTACCTCTCTGAAGGTTATTTCCACACTTACGAACCGGCTCGCCACAGATATATGAACAGAGATGTTTGTTACTTGGAAGGTGAAGCTTATGCTTGGGGTGTTAATGACTATTTCGGACTTGGTAACACAAATGACGAAGCTATCATCTATGGAGTTCTTCGCGACAAAGATGAAAAATTCCAACACGAATTCTATAATCCTAATGTATCAACAAATGACAAATATTTGCCATTGAACAATGCAACTGTAAAATTGCTTGACGCTGAAGGTAATGAAGTTGCTACATACACAACCGATGATGAATATAATGGCGTATTTGTGTTCCGCGTTGCTCCGGGTACTTATTCTTTGACTTACAGCCTTGAAGGATACAATGAGCCAGAAGCAGAATTTACTGAACAATTTACTGTAGCTGCAGGTGATAAATATTATCCTGAAGCATTCTTGCGCAATGTAAATTGGGTACCTCCTACAAAGGTTTATGTAAACTATCCTGACTCTACTGCAGGAAAAACTGGTTACTCATTGTTCCCAAGCTACGAAATTAAATCAGCTGAAATTTCTATTCTTGCTGAACAATTGGCAGATAAGACTGTTCGCCGCCAAATCATTCGTGATGACAAACTTTATGTCCTCGCTCTTGACGCCGCTAACGAACCATATATCTATCTTGCCGACCTTGCTGCTGCTACAGTAGATACTCTTGATACTGATTCTGTAAAGATGGGAGCTAATGGTTTCTTGAAGATTTCAGACATCGCACTTACTGCTGACCATGTATTGGTAGCGAGTGGTTACTCTCAAAATCATGCTTCTGATGATATCGCATCAGGAGATGGCGTAACTCGTGGCTCAGTTAATTTCTATAAATGGTCACAAGATTCAATCACAGCTCTTCCTGATTCTTGCGAATTGTGGTTTACTTCTATTTCTTCAGTTATGTTTAACAGAGGTAATGTAGGAAAAACTTTAGCTTACTCAGGAACTCTTGAAAATGGTACTCTCACAGCTTCTTGTCACAACGGATCTTCTTCATCTGATATTGGTATGCGTTTCAATCAATTTGCAATTGCTGAAGGTCAAATGGTAGGTGAAACAATTCTTGACTCATGGGATGCTGTGCCTAATGAAACTAATTTCTATCCTGATTTAGTTAGTAGCAACGCTGACAATTGGGACTTTGAAATAATGGTTTCTCCTCTTGGAAATAACAATAACTTTGTGCTTGACGGAGATCTCATTGCTCCATTTGAATGGAGTACTGATGGCAATGAAGTTGCTTATGCAGGTGTCGCTGCTATACTTATTGGTCGCAACGAAGCTGTTAGCAGCGTGAAAGCTAATGGTGCTAACTACTTCCGTTATGCAGGCAAAGTGTTGATGGTAACTCCTAAAGTTAACGCTGAAGGTCTTGTTGAAGGTGTCCAAATGTTTGATATCTCTGAAGGTTTCGCAGCAGCTAAAGAAATCGCTCTTGAAGGTGCAGCTATCGAACCAACAGCTTATACTTACGCTTCTGCTCATGGTGAACTTGCTCTTGAACAAGACGCTGAAGAAAACACTATCGGTGCTTCTATCGAATTGTTCCTTGCTGTAGATGGTAAAGTTTACAAATTTACTGAAACTGATAACTTTGAAACATTCGAACCTGCTGACGGAGGTACAGCTAACCCATTTGCTTATGCTCTTGAAAGCTCTATCGCTGACCAAGTATTGTCAATCAGCTATGCATTGAATGCTGATGCTACTGACGTTAATATCAATGTGAAAGATGCTGAAGGTAATGTCGTTGCTACCTCTGCTGAAGGTGCTAAGGCTAAGGGTACTTACACTGCTGAAATCAGTATTGCTGAATTTGAAGATGGAGACTATACATGGGAAGTTGAAGTAGCAGGTGCTGAAAAAACTGCTGTTGAAACATTCGCATCTTACATGTTCTATCACCCACGTGGTGTTGAAGTTGATAACAACACTGAATCTCCATCATTCGGTAATATCTATGTTACTGAAGGTATGACATCTTCTCTTGAGCAATATCACAGTAATACTACAACAAGTGGTGGTCTTGGATTATATGCATTCAATGCTGCTGTTGAGCCTATTTTGAATCCTGCAACAGGTAAATATGGTTTCAACGGAGGTTGGACTCTTAGTTATAAAGCAGGATCAAGCAATGCTGCCGACTTGGCACGTGTTCGCGTTGCTGAAGACGGACGCTTGTTTGTTACTCGCATGAATGATGCCGGTGATTATATCATGTATGCTCCTTCATTCGAAGATCTATATGAAAATAATGAATTTACATCATTGTTTACTGGTCTTACATTTGATGCTGCAACATATAAGTATACCGATGCTAATGGTAACTTTATTACTGCTTCTAACCTTGGCTTTGACGTGAAAGGTGCAGGTGAAGACCTTAAACTTCTTGCTCTTTCATGTAACATAAATTCATGGAGTTATGTATTCTCAGGTGGTAGCCTTGATGAATTTGCTCTTGGTACAGCTGCAACTCTTCCTGCTCCAACAAATATTCCTGCGTTGACAGGTAAATATACAATTGCTCCTGCTTCTACAAATGTTGAATATGATGATCGTGGTGGTATCTGGTATTGTCAATATCGTGGTACTCCAACAGATGCACAACCTGGTCTTGTTTACATCGACAAAGATGGTAACGAAAAATATAAAGACCTCGTGAGCCGTGGTGGTGGTGGTGTTCGTGTATCTCCTGATGGAAAACAAATTGCAGTGGCATCTTCAAGTGCAGCTCCAAAACAATTCACAATCTATGATTTGATTTGGGCTGAAGATGGAACACCTGCTCTTCGCAAAGTGTACACAATCACTCACAATATCGGAACAAACGTTTATGATATCGCTTGGGACCTTGCAGGTAACATTTACATCTGCGGTAACTCAGGTGAATACTTTAAAGCGTTCGCTCTTCCACGCACTGAAGCGTTCACTACTAAAGCCGCTGCTAAATATGGTTTTACAGTTGGGACATCATCAGTTATCGACATTGAAGTAAATGAAGACGCTCCTGCTGAATACTATAACTTGCAAGGTGTAAAAGTTGCTAACCCCGCTAATGGTATCTACATCGTTAAACGTGGTAACAAAGTAACTAAAGAATACGTTAAGTAAGTTGAAAATTGAGAGTTGAAAAGACTCTTAAACACTAATAAAACAATCCCCATGCTCATCAAGCATGGGGATTGTCATTTTATAGCAGAGAACTTAAGGTCATTAAACACCTCTCCTACCTCAGGAGAGCTGTTTAAATATTGGCAAAGTCCCTCCCATGGTTTAGGGGAGGAGCTCATTTCTGATAGCAATCAATAATTTAGACGCAATAATTAGCTCTCCTCCTAAGGTAGGAGAACCTCGCAGAGCTCACGTGTGAGCGAGCAGGGTTTGTCGGCTTTGCCGGTACCCGATTGCGAGACTCACCGTAACATTGTCCGGCGAAGCCGGGAGGAGGTATGAATAGCTTGGATTCTCAATTTTTTTTAATTGTTGCTTTCAATGGCGTGCTTGTCTCTCATGTTGCGGAACTCGGCAAATGTTTCGAAGATGTCGGTGAGGGAGATGGTAGCATTGCGAGCTTCGGTCTCGTAGAGTGTTGCCGATGTGCCGGAAGAGACATTGCGTCCTTGAAAAGCTTTGCTCACACCTGATATATCTTCAAAGAGTTTCATCTCGAGGTTTAGTAGTTCGTAGGCTCCTATGTTGGTCCCATTGGTAGTGAGTTGTACTGGTGCAGGCTCTCCGGGTCTAGGACGATAGGGGATAATACCATTACATGACGACCATCGCTGTCCTATCTCTTCCCATGTCATAGCAGCGGGGCGTTGATTGTCGGGAAAGAGCAGTGCCCCCTTGGCAGAGGTGCTCATGATGTGATCAATGAGAGTGATGAGACGATTGACATATCGCTGTTGGTCTATCACATCTTCAACAAAGGAGTGTACCTCACCATCGGTGAGCGGATAGAACTTTGTAACAAACGGATGCGAGCAATGGCTATAGGGTGAATCCATCTCGTCAAGCACTTCTCCATTAGGCGCGAGAAAGCGACAATGCCATCGTGCTTTTATCTCCCAGCGAGTCTCAATGGATGGTTGTGAGGCTTTTAGCCGGCGTTTATTTTCCTTGACGATTGATGGCTCATCATCGGGCGTAATGGCAAAATATTCTCCCTTCAAAGTGTCGTGGCAACGAATGAGCTCATGACTTTCAAGTGTCCACACCTCTATCACACGACAGCGGTCACCATCGGCACGAAAGAAATCGAGTCCGCTGTTGATAGATGCCCCAAGTATATCAGATAAAACGCCTTCGGAACTGTTACGCTCGGCATAGGTCTCTCGCAGTTGACGTGCGCGGGTGCGGGAGCCATGAGAGTAACGCATGATAACCTCTGTCATGCTCATGTCGTGGAGCATACCTATCAGTTCTATGTCCCATCCGCGGGGATCTGACATTTTGTTGATAAAGAAACGTGCCGGATTTACATTGTCAATCCATATCCCCTCGCCTTGCAGACGATGTTCGTTAACGATGCGCTGGATTGCACACCCTGATATGAGAAACTCTTCAAGGGCACGACTATCAAGTTCATTGATGTGGTTACTCTCGTGAATAGCTTTTAATGAGGGAGTTATTCGAGTAGGGTTATCCTTCAGATTATTGCGAAAACGTCCCACGATGCTTTTGACAAGTTGGCGAATGAGATTATTTGTCAGCGGTTTCTTGCCACATGAGGCGGCAAATTCCCCTTCGGTAACAGTGTTTCCGTCGTTGTCAATTACAAGGTCGTTCCATTGTTGCCCATAAGTGTATTGCTTGTAACGTTGACGGCGAGTGCGCATGTCGGCCCCGGCAACCCATGCTTTGTGGGCAGCAAGAAGAATGTTTGTGGCTTTCTTGTTTTTCATGGCTATGGAAGTTGAGAAATTAGCGACAATGCTGCTTCGTCAAGTTCGTAAAATCCGTTGTCAGGCTCCATGACGCACAGCAGTTTAACGATGTTGAAATCATCGTTCCCGGCATAGATGGTGAGATTGCCATGACTGTGTATGGCAATAGGAGAGACTGTTCCCGACCGGCTGAAAGGGTTTTGCTGACATAAGGCTAATGGGGTGTCGGCTGTGGTGATTTTTATCGGAACGGGAGAACAGTCAAGTGCCAGTTCTATCACGCGTCGGCATCCTTGTGGCAGATGGATTGTTACCGAGAGGTCTTTGTTTTTAGAGGGCGATACTTTAGAGGCGATGTCGGTGAGTGTGAGTAGGTGGATGGGGGCTGTATCAAGCAGATTGAGATACCAATCCTTCATTTCCATCAACAGGAAGGAGTCAAGGTCGATGCCGTCAATGCGCTCGACGGTGCAGTCGGAGCGTAAAGGCTCCAACGCACGTCGCATGCGCCATTGAGACAGCATTTCATCGGTGCTTAGTCTCAATTTCATCATCAGGCAGTTTTAGCGATTACTCTCATGTGGGCTTGCGGATATCGCAACACAAGACAGCTTGCCTCGGTGATGACGATGGCATCGGTGTTGCGCACACCGCTTTTCTTGAGATCGAGCAGTTCGGTGCGGAACGGTACATGGCAATATTTTGTCAAATATTCGGGATCAAGCACAAATCCATCGTTGTAGTGTCCGCATTGGTCGAAAATTTCAGAGTGCAGCACATATAGAGTGCCGAATTTAGTGCGCAACTCATTGAAATCGATACCCCATTTTGTTACTGTATCGCCGGCAGTAATTACCTTGTTGTACTCCATTTTGTTGATGCTTTCGATGAGACCTGTGCCACCGATGAGAATCTTGCGTGAGGAGCCGGCATTGGCGGTAAAGGCATCGCGAGAGAGTGCGACAAGTGCATTTGAGTCAAACTTACCGGTAGTATAGGTGTGTTGGCGTCCGGCTTGATTCCAGATGCCACCGGTCAATAGCACCTCATTACGTTTATTAGCATCATAGACGCGACATTGAGTGCCAAAGAGGAAGTTTTTCTCCATGCCGAGGCGCATGTCTATAATGGCAACCTCCTCTTGGTCGGAGAAGCTCCACCCCACCTCTTTGTTAGCGATCTTTTGGAATGTCGATTGTTCGACTTGAGCTTTGAAGATTTGACAGTAGTTGCGACTTTTGGTGGGGAGTGCTTCAAATTGGGCTGTTTGCACATCAAGTTCGGCTGCGGCACGTCCCATTCTCACTAATTGAGTCCCTTGTGGGATTGATGGCACACAGTTAGCTTCTCCTTCAACACGTTTGCCATTTGCTGCAATGACACACAAGCCTCCACTTTCAGGTTTAGAAACGACATATAGAACAAGTGCGCCCATTTGAGTTGTTCCGTCGCTCTCATAACCTGAGACTTCAGGGACAAGGATAGTTTCCGATGGTTCAAACATCGAGTCGTTTTCTGTAAAAATGGTTGCTATGGGGTAGCCACCGGCACCGCTTATACCCTCCTCCTCATAATCAACCTTGAGTTTAGTGTCGGTCGGCTTGGTATCAACAGAGTAGTAATCGACAATCATGCTACCACACAATCTTGCTCCTGCCCATCGCGAAAGTTGATCGATGGGTGTTGACATGGGGCGTATTTTCACTATGCGGTCGTCAATCTCGTTGCGTAAAAGTGATGGTGAAGCTTCATTGGTTAGTTCGGTTGTTAGAGGTCCTGCCACTACATGTTTACCTCCTGCTGTTCCTGTGATAATAGTTGAATTGTTCATAGTGTTTAGAATTTAATTGGTAAAAGATTAGTCCCACACGCTGGGGCGTAGGTGATTAAGAATTAAAGGTTGGGGTTTTTCGTGTTCGGGCTTTTCGTCAAGCTCTCGCATTGTCTCCCACAGAGATGGTGAGCGCATCTCCATTGCGATTTTTTCGTTGCGTCCGCGCAAATATCCACGCTCTTCGGCTTCGGCAATGAGTGTGGCAATATCGAGTTGTGGGGCGGAGTCCTCGACATTTGCGGTAGGCTCGTTTTCGGGTATTGTTTCGTTCTCCTCGTTGATTTCGGCATCCGATGTTGTCTCAACATCGGGCTCGTGTGTTTCCATGATTTCTTTTTCCATAATATTGCGTTATTTGGTAATTACAATGCAAAGTTATGGTTGCGGAAACGGCTTGGATGTGCGATTGTGTCGTGAAGGGCTATTTTTTTGTTGCGCGTAGGATTTCACGTTTTCCTCCCACCGGACCGGCAAGCCGCTCTACAATAAAGCCGGTGGCAGTGAGTAGTCGGCGTATCTCTCCTTTGGCACAATAGGTGGTGAGGACAGCTCCGGGATTAAGGGTGTTGAAAAGGCGACTGAAGGCTTCGGCAGTCCACATGTCAGGTTGCTTTTCAGGTGCAAAAGCATCAAAGTAAACGACGTCGATTTCATTGGGCAACTCATCGCATGTGTAATCACAACGGCGTTTCTCTATCGTGAAATAGGGAGTTATCTCTACCGGGGTGTCCCATGGTGCGTGGTGTATTGCGTTAAAGAGGGTTTTATCAACAATGTTGTCATAGTGTAATGAAGATAGTATCTCTTCTGATACAGGATATTTTTCAAGTGTGATATAGAGAACAGGGTGGTTGATGTCAGCAATCATAGCTGTAACGGTTGCGTTCAACCCGGTGCCAAAACCCACTTCAAGCAAGCGTAATCGCGTGCCATTACTGCGGTGCATAAAAGCACAATCGCGATAGATGTGGAGCGACTCGGTCAATGCTCCCTTGACGGAATGGTAATGTTCATCCATCTCAGGAATAAAAATTGTTGCCGACCCATCGTCGGTCATTTGCACTATATGTTGATTCATTATCCCAATTAGTCCAATTAGATTTACAAAATTAAGACTTTTTCTTGATTAGTCAAGTCGTAATTGTGTATCTTTGTAGGAGTAAAACAATTACACGATGGAAAGGAAAGATTTTGAGATAATGGCGCCGGTGGGCAGTTATGAATCGTTGCATGCAGCGATAGATGCCGGGGCCAATGCAATATATTTTGGTGTTGAGGGGTTGAATATGCGTGCTCGCTCGTCGGTAAATTTTACTCTTGATGACTTGCATAATATTGCTCGCATATGTGATGAGAATGGAGTAAAATCCTATCTCACAGTCAACACTATCATCTATGATGAAGATATTGAAACATGCCACAAGATTATCGATGCTGTAAAGCAGTCGGGGATATCGGCTATTATTGCGTCAGATATGGCCGCAATCGCCTATGCCCGTTCGATAGATGTAGAGGTGCACATCTCTACACAAGTGAATGTCTCAAACATTGAGGCAGTGAGATTTTATGCTCAGTTTGCCGATGTTGTAGTGCTTGCTCGCGAGTTAAATCTCAACCAAGTAAAAGCGATTTCAGAAGCAATCGATCGTGAAAACATCACAGGTCCTCATGGGAAGAAGGTGCGCATCGAGATGTTCTGCCATGGCGCGTTGTGCATGGCGGTATCGGGCAAATGTTATTTAAGCCTTCATGAAATGAACTACTCGGCTAATCGTGGCGGATGCACTCAAATATGCCGCCGAGGTTACACAGTGCGTGATTGCGAGACAGGAGATGAACTCAACGTAGAAAACAAATATATCATGTCGCCTAAAGACCTCAAGACAATTCATTTCTTGAACAAAATGATTGATGCCGGTGTAACGGTGTTCAAGATTGAAGGTCGTGCGAGAGGTCCCGAATATGTAAAAATTGCAGTTCAATGTTATAGTGAAGCTATTGACGCTTGTTGCAATGGTACTTTCAGCGAAGAAAAAATTGCTGTATGGGATGAGCAGTTGACAAAGATATTCAATCGCGGATTCTGGAACGGATATTATCTCGGACAGCGTCTTGGCGAATGGTCGGCAAAATATGGCTCTTCGGCTACTCGCGTGAAGACCTATGCCGCTAAAGGGATTCGCTATTTCTCAAACATAGGTGTTGCCGAGTTCCAGATGGAGAGCGGAGAGTTGCATGTGGGTGATGAGGTCGTGATTACCGGTCCAACGACAGGTGCTGTGATTATGACTATAGATGAAATTCGTGTAGATCTCAAGCCGGTGGAAAAAACTGTCAAAGGGGAGAGATTTTCATTCAAGGTTGATACAAAAATTCGCCCAAGCGACCGACTATACCGCTGGCTCCCCACCAACCAAGAATAAATGATGTAGATAATGAAAATAGATGAGCCACCATTGGTGGCTCATCTATTTTATATGGGGAATTGATTAGTCTGTGATTTTAGCTTTGATGGCTTCGGTTTCTTTCTCATAGCCGGGTTTTGCGAGAAGGGCAAACATGTTGCGTTTGTAGTCCTCTACGCCTGGCTGATTGAATGGATTGACATCAAGGATGTAACCGCTGATGCCACACGCTTTTTCAAAGAAATAAATCAATTGTCCGAGATATTCCTCTTTGAGAGCAGGGATAGTGATGCGCATGTTGGGAACACCTCCGTCAACGTGAGCAATGCGAGTGCCAAGTTCTGCCATTTTGTTAACTTCGTCAACGCGTTTGCCGGCGATGTAGTTAAGTCCGTCAAGATTAGCTTCGTCAGAAGGAATAATAACCTTATGTTGTTGTTCTTCTACTGATAGAACAGTTTCAAAGATTGTGCGTTCGCCATCTTGAATCCATTGCCCCATTGAGTGAAGGTCAGTTGAATTGTCAACCGATGCAGGGAAAATACCTTTGTGGTCTTTGCCTTCGCTTTCGCCATAAAGTTGTTTCCACCATTCAGCAAAGAAATGCAGTTTGGGGTTATAGTTTACAAGTATTTCTATCTTTTTACCTGCACGATAGAGTGCGTTGCGAGTTTTAGCATAAATCTCGGCAATGTTATCGTCTGAGTGAGTGGCTGTAGCCTTTTCCATGTCAAGAGCACCTTGCATGAGCGCTTTGATGTCATATCCGGCAACTGCGATAGGGAGCAACCCTACAGGGCTTAATACAGAGAAACGACCACCCACATTGTCATCGATAACAAATGTTTTGTAGCCCTCTTCTGTTGCCAATTGACGTAGGGCGCCACGCTTGGCATCAGTAATTGCAACAATGCGTTTTGCTGCTTCTGCCTTGCCCATTTGAACTTCCAATTGTTCTTTAAGTAATCTAAATGCGATAGCAGGCTCTGTTGTTGTCCCTGATTTAGAAATAACTACAATGCCAAATTTCTTGCCTTTGAGGTAGTCCATCAACTCATATAGGTAATCTTCGCCAATGTTTTGACCGGCAAAAAGTACCTGAGGAGTAATGCCACGATAAGACGCAAATGTATCGCTTAAGGCTTCAATAACTGCTTTGGCCCCTAAATAGCTACCTCCGATACCTATCACAACCACTACATCGCAGTTGGCACGAAGATTGTTTGCAGTAGCGATTATGTCGTCTATTTCTTGCGCAGGAGTGCGAGAGGGGAGATCAAGCCAGCCGAGGAAATCATTCCCAAGTCCACTGCCTTTGTGCAGTTTCTCAATCGCGTCGGCTGATGCCGCGTCGAGACTATTAATGTCGGCTTTAGAGATAGGGCCGAGTACATTTTTGATGTTTACTTTAATAGTTTTCATCGTTATTTGTTGTTCAAAGTAGTTCAATTATTATATAAACGTTTCTGCCATCATTTTGATTGCTTTGGCAGGAGAAACGCGGTTATAAAGTATGTCATACACACCATCAAGAATGGGCATTACCACATGGTGATGTGTAGAATTGATTTCATAAATACATTTTGTGCCGTAGTAACCTTCGGCAGTTTGCTCCATTTCCATTGTCGCTGCTTTTACGGAATATCCGCGCCCAATCATTGAGCCGAAATTGTGGTTTCGGCTGTGGCGAGAGTAGGATGTAACTAATAAATCACCAAGATATACCGAGTCACAAATGTTGCGAGTAGTGGAGTCAACATGGTTAACAAAGCGTTCCATCTCAAGGATAGCATTTGAGACAAGCATCGCAAGAAGGTTATCGCCTATTTTCAACCCATGCACGATACCTGAAGCAATTGAATAAACATTTTTCAATACTGCAGCATATTCAATCCCCTTGACATCGGTCGATGTGATTGTTCTCATCGCTTTTCCTGAAATACATTTGGCAAATGTGCTTGCATGCTCAAGGTTTGTGCAGCCTATTGTGAGGTAAGACATGTTGTCCGATGCTACCTCTTCGGCATGGCAAGGTCCGCCAATAACAAGCATATTTTCGGGTTTAATACCATAGTGCTCTACCATGTATTCCGAGATGATTAGGTTTTCATCAGGAACGATACCTTTTACCGCCGATACGATGAATTTGTTGCTTAGGTCAACATTGATTTTTGCCAAGTGTGACTTGAAATAAGGCGATGGCATTACGAGGAGCAATGTATCTGCTTTGCTACACACCTCGTTGATGTCTGATGAAAATTCAATACGTTCAATATCAAACTCTACGCTTGAAAGGTAGGTGGGGTTGTGGCGCAAGCGTTTGAAGTCCTCGATGCGGTCGTCGCGACGCATGTACCACATGATTGAGTCGCAGTTTTGAAGCAATAGCTTTGCGAGGGCGGTAGCCCAGCTACCACCTCCCATCACTGCTATTTTACCCGGGAAATTCATTATTTTTTAGCATTTTCAATCCAAGAATTAACGTCGTCAATAGTTGGATTTTTCAATTCTAGTTTGAATTTTTTGTTTACACCACAAAGGTCTTGATGAAGTTTGCCTGCTGCTGCTGTGCCAAGTTGCTCAACAGTCAAGATGCCGGCTTTTTGCATTGGAGCCACCCATTCTGATGGCACGCCAACGGCTGTATATGCAGCTTCGCTGTCACGACGTTGTGTCTTCTCGGGACGCATTTGTGGGAAGAACAACACTTCTTGAATTGTAGTTTGGCCTGTCATCAACATTACCAAGCGGTCCATTCCGATGCCCATACCTGATGTAGGTGGCATACCATATTCAAGAGCGCGAATAAAGTCTTTGTCGATAATCATTGCTTCGTCATCACCCTTTTCGCCAAGTTTCATTTGTTCAACGAAACGTTCATATTGATCTATTGGGTCATTAAGCTCAGAGTAGGCATTGGCAAGTTCTTTCCCATTTACCATCAATTCAAAACGCTCAGTCAATTCAGGATTGTTGCGGTGGCGTTTAGTGAGTGGCGACATTTCGATTGGGTAGTCGATGATGAATGTAGGTTGTATGTAGTTCCCTTCACACTTTTCTCCAAAGATTTCGTCAATGAGCTTGCCTTTACCCATTGTTTCATCAACATCAATGTCAAGCTGACGGCACACATCGCGCAATTGAACGTCATCCATGCCGGTGATATCGATACCGGTAAATTCCTTGATGGCATCAATCATTGTAACGCGTTTGAATGGCGCCTTAAAATTGATAACATTGTCGCCCACTTTTACTTCAGTAGTTCCGTTCACATCAAGACATATTTTTTCAATCATCTTTTCAGTGAAATCCATCATCCAATTGTAGTCCTTGTAAGAAACATAGATTTCCATACAAGTAAACTCAGGATTGTGGGTGCGGTCCATACCCTCGTTGCGGAAATTCTTTGAAAATTCATATACACCCTCAAAACCACCCACGATCAAGCGTTTGAGATAAAGCTCGTCGGCAATGCGCAAGTACAATGGAATGTCAAGAGCATTGTGGTGAGTAATGAATGGGCGGGCAGCTGCTCCACCAGGGATTGATTGAAGTATAGGAGTTTCAACTTCCATGTAGCCATGGTCATTGAAATATTGGCGCATAGAGTTGAACACTTTTGTGCGCTTGATGAAAATATCTTTGATGCCATCGTTAACAACAAGGTCAACATAACGACGGCGATAACGCAACTCTGGATCGTCAAATGCATCATAAGTAACACCATCTTTTACCTTCACGATGGGAAGTGGACGCAATGACTTGCTAAGTACTGTGAGCGATTGAGCGTGAACAGTGATTTCACCCATTTGAGTGCGGAACACAAAACCCTCAATGCCCACAAAGTCTCCGATGTCAAGAAGTTTCTTGAAAACAACATTATACAAGTCTTTGTTTTCATCGGGACAAAGGTCGTCACGACTGATGTAAACTTGAATACGACCGCGAGCATCTTGAATTTCGATGAACGAAGCCTTGCCCATGATGCGACGGCTCATGATGCGACCGGCGATGCTCACTTGGCGTTGTGGAGCGTCGTCACTGAAAGTTGTTTTTATTTCGTCGGTATAACCGGTTACTTTATATTCTGCTGCGGGATATGGATCGATTCCCATTTTGCGCATTTCTTCGAGACTACCTCGGCGCACTATCTCTTGTTCACTAAGTTCGAGTACGTTCATAGTTTATGCAATTTATCAAATATCTGCAAATTTAATGAATAATCCCCACATTATCACCAAAAAATAGGAATTTTGGTGCAATTCCGTCTTGTTGTTATCTAAATAATTGTTGAAATAACGAATAAATCGCTATATTTGTGGAAAAGGATTAACCATGAGACGCACGATAATTGTAATAATGATGTTTTATGCAATGCTAAATTGCATTGCCGATATCTCAGTTACGCAATCGATGTATCTGCCCTCACAGAATGTTGTAGCAGAATTCATGGCGGTAGAACCCCATGGCGGAC
>JAFXHY010000032.1 GCA_017536215.1 Muribaculaceae bacterium
ACGTTGTTGAAGACCCGACCAAAAACGCCGATTTCCTTGCACGAGTAGCCAAAGAATCAATTCCCGTGCTACTAATCATCAACAAAATCGACCTGCTAAAATCGCAGAGTGAGCTTGAAGAGAAAGTCACCACATGGAAAGAAATTCTCCCCAAAGCTGAGATATTCCCCACATCAGCCAAAGAGCATTTCAATGTCAACAACCTTATGGCTCGCATCGTGCAATTGCTGCCACCTTCTCCCCCATACTTCGGGAAGGACGCTTTGACCGACAAACCCGCACGCTTCTTTGTCACCGAAATCATTCGCGAAAAAATACTCCTTAACTACGACAAAGAAGTACCTTACGCCACCGAAGTAATTGTTGAAAAATTCGACGAATCCGACAACGCCATCCACATCATGGCGGTCATCTACGTTGAGCGCGACTCCCAAAAAGGAATCCTTATCGGGCGCGGAGGCTCTATGTTGAAACGCGTGGGGATGGATGCTCGAAAGGACATTGAGAAATTTTTCGACAAACGTATATTCCTCGAACTTTTCGTCAAAGTGGAAGCCAATTGGCGCAACCGCGAAAACAAACTTCGCGCATTCGGCTACCTCGAATAATTGCCTACACATCAGCGCTATTCATTCATGCGCACCACCATCTCTCTTTGCTCTTTCATTTTTTTATGCTAACTTTGCAGCTCTAACGCTAAATATCTAACCATTATGGGACAACTCATAGCTATTGTCGGACGACCTAACGTTGGAAAATCAACTCTTTTCAACCGATTGACCGAAAGCCGCACGGCTATCGTCGACGAAACTGCCGGCACTACGCGCGACCGCCAATATGGCAAAGTAAATTGGAACGGAAAAGAATTTTCAATCGTCGACACCGGCGGTTGGGTCGTTAACTCCGAAGACATATTCGAAGGTGAAATCAACAAGCAAGTTGCTCTTGCTATCGAACAAGCCGACGAAATTCTATTCGTTGTCGACTCAATGAATGGTGTCACCGACCTCGACGACCACGTCGCTAAAATATTGCGCAAATCTAAAAAACCGGTACTTTTGGTAGCCAACAAAGTTGACTCCAACGATTGGCTTTACAACGTGCCCGAATTCTACGGGCTCGGTCTTGGCGAACCATACCCCATTTCAGCTGTCAGCGGATTTGGCACCGGCGACCTCCTCGACGAAGTTGTCAGAAAACTTCCCGAAGTCGACGACAACAACGACGATGTTGTTGACGACATCCCTAAATTCGCAATCGTCGGACGTCCAAATGCCGGAAAATCGTCTATCATAAATGCATTTATCGGTGAAGAACGCAACATCGTGACCGACATCGCCGGCACTACACGCGACTCTATCTACACCCGATACAATAAATTCGGTTTCGACTTCTACCTCGTCGACACTGCCGGTATTCGCAAAAAAGCGAAAGTCAACGAAGACATCGAATACTACTCTGTGATTCGTTCTATTCGCGCAATCGAAGCTTCCGACGTTTGTATCCTCATGATTGACGCAACTCGTGGCATCGAAGCTCAGGACCAAAGTATCTTCTCTTTGATTCAACGCAACAAAAAAGGGTTGGTCGTTTGCGTCAACAAATGGGACTTGGTTGAAAACAAAAGCCAAGAAGCTATCAAGACCTTTGAGAACGCCATTCGCGATCGTTTCGCGCCTTTCACCGACTTCCCGATTATATTCACCTCGGCAGTCACAAAACAACGCATCTTTAAGGTTCTCGAAACTGCTATCGAGGTCTACAACAATCGTCGCCAAGTGATTCCCACTTCGCAACTCAACAACTACATGCTTGAGGTAATTGGTGCCTATCCTCCTCCTGCCAACAAAGGTAAATACATCAAAATCAAATACATCACAATGTTGAAAGGTGCGCCGATTCCATCATTTATCTTCTTCTGCAACCTACCCCAATGGGTTAAAGAGCCCTATCGTCGATTCCTTGAAAACAAGATTCGCGAAAATTGGAACTTCAACGGCACCCCCATTAGCATCTTCATGCGCGAAAAATAATTCACATCAGTAAATAAAAAATTAATCGGTCGTACTTCTCTTATTAGTACGACCGATTTTTCTTTCTTACTATTCTACCGAGCCGGGCAGTTCCACCTTGTGCTTCCAGCGGCGGTGGGTCCAGAGCCATATCGACGGCTGACGACGTATATTTTCCTCGAGCAAGCGAGTGTAACGTTCCGTAACCTCATTCTCAGGCAATGAGGACACATCTTCAGAAATCGGCACTATGCGCACATGATAACGACCACGATGCAACTTCGTCATATCGAAATACACCACCGCAGCATTCAATTTCCGCGCTACTGTTTCCGTTCCGGAAATCATTGCCGTCGGGTGATTTAAAAACATCGTAATATAACCCGCATCATTATGGCTTGGTTTCTGGTCACTCATAAACCCCGTAATCGTAGCCACCCCCTCTTTTCTACGTCGTATCAATTCACGGAACACCGTCGACTTGGCATAACATCGAGCATTGAAACGTTGGCGAATTCGCAACATATATCCATCCATCCATTTCGATTTCAACGGACGATACACCTGCGAACATTCGATATTTTCACCTTCTACAATCACTCCCATCGATGTCACCCATTCCCAATTTATACAATGTGAAAAATATGCCACAACAGGTCTTCCGGCTTTGAGATAACCCTCCACCAGTTCCAGATTTTCATACGATACGCGCGACTCTATTTCCTTCGCCGAAATACCCCCCAACCTTACTGTCTCTACTATATAATCTGCAAAATTGAGATAGAAATCCTTCATCGTCAGGCGCAACTCCTTTGCTGTCATATCCGGGAAAGATTCGGACAGGTTCTTCTTCACAACCTTCTTCCTATATCCCACAACATAATACATCAGAATATAGACCACATAACCTATGGGGTAAAGCACTCCTAACGGTAAATGCGATAACATCCACATCCCACCATCGGCTATTTTATATCCTATTCTTTTCATTTTATTCTCCTTTTACTATTCTTTTACGATGAAACCTTTCACTGCTTCGCTTCCATCCACCACCCCATCAAGCGCAACTGAAACGATTTGATTATCCATACATTCCGATGCTTC
>JAFXHY010000202.1 GCA_017536215.1 Muribaculaceae bacterium
GCGTTTTTCAAATCAGCGTCGCAGTATGGCGATCTTTACGTAGGTATAGGCTCTGACGAAACTATCCTTCACTATAAGAATCGCAAGACCGTCTATTCGGAGAAGGAACGATTGTATATGGTCAAGGCAATACGCTATGTTACGGATGCGTATATAAATTCCGGGAGCGGAATAATGGACTTTATCCCAACGCTCGACATTGTGAAACCCGATGTTTTTGTTGTAAATACTGATGGTGGTAGCGAGGAGAAACGACGATTATGTGAGTCGCGAGGAATCGAGTATATAGAGTTGGAACGAGTGCCGGATGCAGGGCTTGAGGCTCGCTCAACGACATCGCTGCGAACGAATGTTAAGTCAAATATCCCATATCGTGTGGACTTAGCCGGGACATGGATAGACCAACCATATGTTTCGGAGCAACACCCCGGATGGGCAATCACGGTGTCAATAGAACCGACTCGAGAGTTTATGGAGCGAGGAGGGTTGTCGACTTCAACACGCAATGCTGCGTTGAAGATATGGCCTTACGAATTGCCAAACTACAATGAGGAGATGTTGGCGCGATTGCTATTTTGTTTTGAGAACGATCCGGAAAGCCATGGCCATATATCGGGGGCTCAAGACGCAATCGGAATTTGTGTCTCAGGGTTGACCCGTCACTACTATGACAATCGATATTGGCCCGCAAAGATAGAGTCGGTGCATGATGAAGAAGTGTTGTCGTGGTTGGAAAAGCATGTGTGCTTGGTGGAAATGTTCCCACGTCGTGAGAATGTTAACGTGCTTGAAGGTAAGGATATAACATGCGATAAGGTTAAAGCGCTTGCAGATGCCGCCGACCATTGTTGGAACGCTATTTTAGCAAAAGATTTGACCTCATTTGCGAAGGCATTCGGTGGCTCATTTGATGCACAAGTAGCAATGTTTCCAGCTATGATGCAGCCCGGAGTAGAAGAGTATATTGAGAAGTGTAAAGCCTCAGGAGCGTTGGCATGGAAAATGTGTGGCGCCGGAGGTGGCGGACATCTTGCCATTGTAGTGGAAGAAATACCTGATTTTGCAATACCAATTAAAATCAGGAGGTCAAATTAAGGATAAAGTCTTATCCGACGAAAAGACTGCAGCTTAAAAAGGAAGATAATCGTTAATAATGAAGAGATTCATTATAGTGAATCATATAGCATTCCTTAAATAAAACTTATATGGATTTTTCAGAAGTCACATTCCGTAATGACGGAAAATTGAAACTGTTGATAATTGTAGGGACTCGTCCGGAGATTATACGATTGGCATCGGTAATCACGGCTTGTCGTAAATATTTCGATACAATATTGGCCCATACCGGACAAAACTATGATTATAATCTCAATGGTATATTTTTTCGCGACCTCAAATTGGAAGAACCGGAGGTTTATATGAACGCAGTAGGAGCCGATTTAGGTGAAACGATGGGAAATATCATTGCGTTGTCATATAAGTTGATGGCACAAATCCAACCGGATGCAGTGTTGGTGTTGGGTGATACTAACTCATGCTTGTCGGTAATAGGAGCAAAAAGATTGCATATTCCAATATTCCATATGGAAGCGGGAAATCGATGCAAAGATGAGTGTTTGCCGGAGGAGACAAATCGTCGCATTGTGGATATTATCTCCGATGTTAATTTAGCATATAGTGAGCATGCTCGTAAATATTTGCATGATTGTGGATTGCCCAAGGAACGCGTATATGTCACCGGGTCGCCAATGGCAGAGGTGTTGCATAACAATCTTCAAGAGATAGAGACTTCGGATATTCACAGCAGATTGGGACTAGAAAAGGGTAAATATATATTACTTTCAGCGCATAGAGAGGAGAATATCGACACTGAAAAGAATTTTATATCACTATTTTCAGCTATAAACAAGATGGCGCAAAAGTATGATATGCCGATACTTTATTCATGCCATCCTCGTAGTCGTAAACGCTTGGAGCAATCGAGCTTCGAGCTTGATCGCAGGGTGATACGCCATGAGCCATTGGGATTTCACGACTATAATTGCTTGCAGATGAATGCATTTGCGGTGGTCAGTGATAGCGGTACGTTGCCCGAAGAATCATCGTTCTTCACATCGGTAGGCCATCCGTTTCCGGCAGTTTGTATTCGTACATCGACCGAGCGCCCGGAGGCATTGGATAAGGGATGTTTTGTACTTGCCGGAATAGATGAAAAAAGCTTGTTGCAGGCAGTTGATACAGCAGTAGGCTTGATAGCAGATGGCAAATACGGAATACCTGTGCCCGACTATGTAGATGAAAATGTCAGTGACAAAGTAGTGCGACTAATACAATCTTACACTGGAGTAGTTAATAAGATGGTATGGCGAAAATTCTGATTCATTCGTTGATATTTTCTCCTGATGGAGTCTCGACGGCCTATCTGTATTCAGATATTGCACGTCGACTACATGAAGAGGGACATGAAGTGGTGGTACTATCAACAACACCGCATTATAACATTGTAGAAGAAGCCCTCGCAAAACAACCAATAAGATGGAAAGTGTTAGGGATATGCAAGCAGAGTAATTATCACGGAATTAAGGTATATCATATCCCTCAAAGGAAATTTAAATCGACAATTTTACGTCTTATAGGATTTGTTTATTGGCATATAATAGCATTTATAATAGGTCTTTCAATCCGAAAGGTAGATGTTATATTATCACCGTCGCCACCACTAACAATAGGAGTTATCAATAATTGGCTCAAAAAGTTGAAAGGATGTCGGACGATATATAATGTTCAAGAAATTTATCCTGATATATTGTCCAAGAAAGAGGGCATGGTGGTCAATGTATTGAAAAAGATGGAGCGCTATGTCTATAATAAGTCGGACGCAGTAACAACAATAGATCAAGTATTTTACGATACGATTGTAGGCCGCTTTAATGATACAACGAAATTGCATATAGTTCCCAATTTTGTAGATACGGACCTGTATAATCTAAGTAATAACGACGTATCGCTCCTTGATCAAAATATGTTCCCGGAGACAGATACGTTGAAGGTGATGTATGCCGGAAATATTGGATTTGCACAAGATTGGGAGACGCTTGTGGATTTAGCCAAGTTGACTCGTGATGATAATATTGAATATTTTGTTATAGGTGAGGGCGTCAAGAGAGGGTGGCTTGAAGATCAAAAAGATGCTTACGGATTGTATAAAATACATGTGTTGCCCTACCAAAAGCGGGAGCTGATGCCAATATTGTTGGCTTATTCCGATGTTCAATTTATTTTTATGTCACCACAAATGGAAGGACAAGGATTCCCGTCGAAAGTATATACGATAATGGCGTGTGGTCGCCCGTTGATGGTATGCTCCGGGGAAGATACACCGATTGTCAATTTTTTGCAAGATAAAGGATGCGGTTTGCTTGATACAGAAAAATCGCAGGTGGAGAAGGTTGCGATGCTGAGGGAATGGCTAATTAATCAGACCAAGGAAACTCTTCGCGAAATGGGAGCACGCGGACTTTCGACGATAGAGCGAGAATATACCAAGGAAATTGTGACCGGACAATATCTTGCTTTGATAGAAAATCTATGTAATAAGTAGATTATAAGCAGCATAAATAGATATTTTAGATATGAATCTTCTTATAACAGGAATACATGGATTTGTGGGGAGCAATATAGTAGCATCTCTTAAGGATAAGCATGAAATCTATGGGCTCGATATAGTAACTCCTGATAAAGAGGGGGTTGTAAGAACATACACATGGGATAATCTTGCCGATGGGTCGTTGCCGGATGTAGATGCTATAATACATCTTGCGGGGAAAGCTCATGACACAAAAAATGAGGCAGAGGCAGATGTGTATTTCAAAGTAAACACGGAGTTGACACAAAAGATATATGATTATTATCTCCAATCCCCGGCCCGAAAATTTGTGTTTTTCAGTTCCGTAAAAGCTGCAGCCGACAGTGTAGATGGGGAAATGCTCGATGAGAATATTACTCCTAAGCCGATAGGCCCTTACGGAGAAAGTAAGATAAAAGCAGAGGAGTATATTCGGTCGAATTGGAATCTCACTGATAAGGATACGTATATATTTCGTCCGTGTATGATACATGGCCCCGGCAACAAGGGGAATTTAAATTTATTATATTCGGTTATACGTCATGGAATACCTTGGCCGTTGGGCGCATTTGATAATAAGCGTTCGTTTACGTCGGTAGAAAATTTGATTTATATCATTGAGAGATTGCTTGAGCGCGAAGTGGCAACTGGAATCTACAATATCGGAGATGACAAGCCGTTGTCGACCAACGAATTGATATCGTTGATGTGTGGCGCGATGGGTAAAAAGCCGAGGATATGGAAGATGGGACGAGGCTTAATCAAGTTTATCGCGTCGACGGGGACACTACTGCATCTGCCACTTAATAAAGAGCGATTGCGCAAGTTGACAGAGAATTACGTTGTCGATAATCGCAAGATAAAGCAGGCACTTGGGATAGATGAGTTGCCGGTGAGTTCGTCGGAAGGTATTGTCCGCACGATAAAATCGTTTGGAGAATAATTGATTTGCTAAAACAAATTTAAAATGGAATATATAGGCATAGCGATATTGTTATTAGTGGTAGAGTTGGTTTATTTTAAGGTGGCTGACCGCTATAACATTATCGATAAACCGAATGAGCGTAGTTCGCACACAAAAGTGACGTTGCGAGGAGGCGGTATAATCTTTTTAATCGGGACATGGGTGTGGGCCTCATTTTTCGGGTTGCAATATCCATATTTCTTGATAGGGTTAACGCTAATCGGAGGTATAAGCTTTGTTGACGATATCCGTTCCGTTCCTAATAAATTGCGGCTGATAGTTCAGTTTTTGTCTATGATGCTTATGTTTGTAGACTTGGGCTTGTATAGTGCTACGTCGTGGTGGCTATTGTTGCCGGCATTAATAGTGAGCGTAGGAATTATCAATGCGTATAATTTTATGGATGGTATAAATGGGATTACGGGATGCTATTCATTGGCCGTGTTGGCTCCATTGTACTATCTAAATCGCGAGACGCAATTTGTAGATGAAAATTTGATATTGGTTACGGGCTTGAGCGCGGTAGTGTTTTTGGTGTTCAATTTTCGCAAAAAAGCCAAATGCTTTGCCGGAGATGTTGGGTCGGTCAGTGTAGCATTGATATTGCTCTTCATATTGGGACGGTTGATAATATATACTCAAAATCCGGTGTATCTATTATTCCTGGGAGTGTATGGTGCAGATTCAGTTTTGACAATCGTGCATCGTATAAAGCTGAAGGAAAATCTCGGAGAAGCGCATCGAAAGCATGCCTATCAATTGATGTCGAATGAATTGAAAATGCAACATCGGTTGGTGTCGACAATCTTTATGGTGTTGCAATTGGTGATATCGTTCGGATTGATATTTATTGGCGAAGGTTGTGGACAATGGATTTATTTTATAGCAGTGGTGGTATTGCTTGCAATAGGGTATGTCGCGTTTATGAAGAAGAATTATCATTTACATGAAGAATATTTGCAAAGGAGGGGAGTAAAATGATAATAGGATTAGAACTTTTTGAACCGCTGTTGGCCGAAGCATCGACGAGTGAGCGTTTGCGCACAAATTTAGATTTGCGAAATTCATCGTCGGATACCTCTCAGCGTATGCTCAATGCGTTGCTGCCGGGGACTGAAGTGCCAATCCATCGGCATCTTTCGACGTCGGAAACGGTAGTGTTGCTAAAAGGGCGTATTGCCGAGGTTTATTATGATGATTATGGAAACGAAACGGAACGAGTAGAACTCGATGCCAACGGGAAAAATCGCGGAGTTCAAGTGGCGGCGGGAAGATGGCACACTGTAGATGTGTATGAACCCTCGGTCATTATAGAGTTTAAGGCAGGGTCGTATGAGCCATTGTCGGAAGATGAGATATTAAAGAAATAGCCTTTAAAATAGGTAGGTTGTTAAGAATATGGCACATTGTTGCGACAATTTGATTACTAATTTTCATTATTTGTAAAAAACTTTTAAATTTACGAGAGAAAATTCATTTAACATATATCGGATTCAGAAGTAATTATGCAGAAATTGTTTGAGGCCTATATCCCGGCAGGTGTGAAAAAAGTTGGAAACATTATCATTTCGTTTAATAATGATGAGGTCAGCAATAAAATTTCGCATTGTCTGCAGCTCAATGGATTCGGTGTATATACGTGTAAGACTTTCGCCGAGTTGATGGAAATAGAGCATGAAGATGTCAAGTGCATAGTAGTGGACATTACAAAGGGTCATCGTTCGACATTTCATGCAATCGAGCTGATAAAGCAATTGCCATTAGGGGCGATAATCCCATTGTTGGTAGTAGCAGATGGAGAATCAACAACCAATGTGGTTCGCGCTCTGAATTCGGGCGCAAATGATTATATCATCCATCCCTATTCCGATAAAGATTTTATTGCACGTATCAAGAAGATGATTTCAACAAGAGCCGAGAATTGAATGAATAATGATATATAATAGTAATAAAAGGCGCCTGATGGAGGGCGCCTTTTTTGTATAGTCTTATAGTTAAATAGTGAGAACTCGTAGATTTTTGTTAAATTTGTAGGTATAAAGGAAAGAAAGGGAAAAATGAAGCATATAGCAGTATTTGCGTCGGGCAATGGCTCGAATGCGGAGAATATTATACGATATTTTAATTTGCAAGACTTGGGCTGGAAGGTATCGGTAGTGGTAAGCAACCGAGCAGATGCGTATGTGTTGCAGCGCGCAGCGCGCCACGGTGTTCCGTCGGTCGTGATGACGAAGGCTCAGTTTAATAATCAAGCTGAGATGTCGTTGGTTTTGGACCAATATTCCGTTGATGCGATAGTGCTTGCGGGATTTCTACTAATGATACCTACGTGGCTTATCGCTCGATATCCTGACAGTATAATCAATATTCACCCGTCGCTGTTGCCTAAATATGGCGGTCGTGGAATGTATGGGCGTCATGTCCATGAGGCAGTAGTCGCTGCCGGTGAACGCGAGAGCGGAATAACAATACATCTTGTAAATGAAGATTGTGACGGCGGAAAGGTGTTGTATCAAGCATCAACAGAGGTGCTGCCGGAAGATAGCGCAGAAGATGTTGAAAGGAAGATTCATGAGTTGGAGGAGGTGTATTATCCGGCTGTAATTGCATCAACATTGACAGGCTGCGAATTAGGAGAATGTATGGCAAAAGTGATGATGCATTAAAGCTTTGATATTCACATAGTTGCCTATTTAATCTGCAAAATTTTAGTTATAAAGTTGGAGGAATGGAAAAGAAATTGTAATTTTGCGGTGGGTAAGTCCTACACGGCATGCTCCCCCTGAACTCCGCCAGGTCTTGATCGAAGCAACGGTAGGGCGGTTGTAGCGGCGCGATGTAGTAAGCTTGCCCTTTTTTTATAAGCGAAGATTACCTCAAAAGAGGGTTAAATAACAAATATGCCTCAGA
>JAFXHY010000203.1 GCA_017536215.1 Muribaculaceae bacterium
AAACAACTTAGACTTTGCCGACATTCGCCTAAATGGCAACAACGTCAAAAATACGCTTAACGGACGACCTATAAGTATCATGAATATACCGATTATCAGCGACACCGGCGCCACATCAAGCATTTCTACCGGATTGACCAACAGACCAAGCATTAAGAAAACTACAATCTGCGACAACCAAGCCAACCCATCGACAAATTTCGTTGTGCCTCGCTGATTGGGCAGTCCGGCATTTCCTATAAATATGCCTATCAAATACACCGCCAAATATCCGTTACCACCTATTGCACTCGCAAGGGCGAAAGTCAAGAATACAGAACCAATAATTAATATACCTGTCATTGAAACTGCTTGCGACGGGTCTTCCGCAGCTCCATTCTTGCCTCCTAATCGCATATAAACCTTAACAAGCCATTCCGTCAATTTACCCATCGCAAGCCCCACGAGTCCACCCATTGCAAATTGCAAAAACAGCATCTTGCATAAAGCCCATCCGCTTAGCGTTGTGCTTAATCCGATTGCATCAATCAAGAGAATTGTCACCATATATGCCATGGGATCGTTAGAGCCACTTTCAAGCTCCAGCATCGGACGCAAATTATGTTTGAGACCAACTCGCTGACTTCCAAGAATACCAAAAACCGATGCCGAATCGGTCGACGACATTGTTGCCGCAAGAAGCAACGATGGCAGTAATGCAAAATGTATATTAGTCCACTCCATCCCCGAGAGTCCCCATATAAACAATCCGGTAAACAATGCCGTCAGCAACACACCAAGCGTCGATAGCATTATTCCCGGTGCAATTACAGGCTTTATCGACGATATTCTTGTCGATAATCCTCCCGAAAACAAAATTATACATAAAGCCACCATGCCGATAAATTGTGCCGTATGCATATCATTGAACTGTATGCCAAGCCCATCGACTCCAAATCCCATCCCTACCAAAAGGAATATCAGCAACAAGGGCAACCCAAAACGATAACTCGATTTCCCGATTATCACTCCGGCTATGAGCAATATCGAACCTATCAACAATATATTTTCAGAAGTTATCATAGTCCCATTAAATTATATCCAAAGATACGAAATTAATAACGCATTCACAAGCGAACACGCTCGATTCTAATCTTCGATTCTAATCTGGATACTAAATCATTTGCCGTAGGCAGGCAACATTGGGATAAAAGAATAGCTGCGAGTTGAGTAGTCAATCGCACAGAAATAGTGGTTCAGCCCATTTGACACAGCAAGATATTGCGCTTTCAACACCATATTATATCTCACAATCTGGTCAAACACTTGCTGCGTAATCTCTACATGCGGTGCCTTATATTCCACAATAATAAACGGTGTTCCATGAGAATCATACACAACAGTATCCGCTCGACGCGACAAATTATTAAGGCGCAACGACACCTCATTCCCTATTATCGATGCAGGATATCCCAATTCATTACATAGAAAACCTACAAAATGCTGCCTAACCCACTCCTCCGGAGTAAGCTTCACATATATTTGTCGGCATGGGTCGTATATGCGCACAAGCCCTCCATCGCGGTGTAGTCGAGCATCAGAGAGTGGCGGCAAATTCAATTGCGGAAAGTTTTCCATAGGGCTTTCTTTGTGTACATAAAATTTTTGTGTAAATTTACACAAATATATTTATACCCCATTTAATTTCAGCATCAAAAAAAGATAACTTCTTTAATCAGTTAGAAAGATTAACAAATAATGGCCGAGGCAATAACATATACATCATTGCGAAATGCGCTGGCGAAAAAGCAATACGCCAATGTCTATTTTCTTCACGGCGAAGAAGGTTATTATATCGACGAATTAGCGAAGCTCTTTGAATCAATTCTCAACGAGTCGGAACGCGATTTCAATCAATACACGATGTATGCGCCACAAGTCGAAGCTGCTACTGTTGCCGACGTTTGCTGCCGTTACCCCATGATGGCCGACCGACAAGTTGTTATCATCAAGGAAGCTCAAGCCGTACCCGTGTCTTGGTTCAATCAATTGCTTCCTTATATTGAAAATCCGGTAGAGACAACCATCCTTGTCATAATAGCACGCGGAGAAAGCGTTAAAAGCGCCACTCTTACAAAAAGCCTCAACAAAGGAAAAGGCATAATTTTTGAATCAAAACGCCTCAATCCCACAGCTGTAGCCAACACCATCCGCGAATTTATTAAGGAACATGGGCTCTCTATCGACGACAAATCCCTTGCAATGCTTCAGGACTATGTCGGCTCCGACCTTTCCCGTATATACAACGAAATCGGGAAAATGACAGTAGCGCTGCCTCAAAACGCAATGATTACCCCGGAAAGCGTTGAGCGCCACATTGGTATCAGTAAAGATTACAACAACTTCGAGTTAATTGCAGCTATTGCCCGTCGGGATATTGAGCGCATATACAAAATCACAAATTACTTCCGACGCAATCCCAAAAACCACCCGCCTATCATTATCACCCCATTATTATTTAATTTTTTTGCCAATCTGCTTGTTGCCTTATATGCGCCCGACAAGTCAGAGCGAGGGTTGATGAATGAGCTTGGATTCAAATGGCCGGGACAGCTCTCCGACATACGTCCCGGATTATCCAATTATCGCCCTTGGCAAATTATAAAGAACATTTCAGCGGTGCGTCAATTTGACGCACAAAGTAAAGGAATCGGCTCACGTGCCGACCAATTCGATCTCTTCGACCAACTTATCTTTAAAATCCTCAACAACCCCAACACCCCTTAATCAT
>JAFXHY010000204.1 GCA_017536215.1 Muribaculaceae bacterium
ATTGTGAGTGCTACGAATAGCGTTGCATCCCATTGCCTTTAGCATGCGGAGCTGACGTGCAATGGCTGCACGATTTACAACAGCACCGAGTGCTCCGGCATCGTGGTGTAAGCAAACGCCATTTAGTTTCATGTGAACACCGTTGAGAAAGAAACCTTTTTCAGCATCGAATTTAAATGATCGGAAACCGGTGCGAGTTTCGTCAACATCGAGCGTTTTCCCGGTTTTGTTATCGATAACTTCTGTTTTAACAGTATAAAGTGTGGGAGATGCCGGGCTCCATAATGCAGGTGATTTAATCTTTAATGTTTGTTTGACCTCGGAGTTGCTGTTATGTGCGATTACTGTTTTGGTTGAGGTTGACGCTACTTTCTTCCCGTTACTATCGCTTACGGTAGTGACGATTTTAATCTTTCTATCAGCAGTAGCAGAGTTCTCTATAGTTGCAACGAGGTCGATATTGTTATCGGATGTAGTTATAAAAGTGCCATCTTTTGGGATACATACGTCATTTTCCACGCGCAACCAAACGTTGCGGTAAATTCCGCATCCGGAGTACCAACGAGAGTTTGGTTGGTCGGCGTTGTCAACTTTTACGGCAACAATGGTCTTTCCGGTGTTGTTCAGATGGTCGGTGATGTCAATGCTGAAAGATGCGTAACCGTAGGGGCGTCCGCCGGCATATTTCCCGTTGACATAAACCGATGAGTTCATATACGCGCCGTCGAAATCGATATATACGCGTTGTCCTTTGGCGATTAGCGGAGTGTTGAAACATTTACGATACCAACCTATGCCACCGGGAAGAGCGCCACCACCCGCGCCCGATGGGTTGTTTTCGCTGAAGTCCCCTTCTATGGCCCAATCATGAGGAAGTGTAAGAGAGCGCCAAGAGGCGTCATTAAACCCCGGTTCTTGCGCGTTGTCAATATCGCCGAGATTAAATTTCCAATTATCGTTGAAACTAACACCCTTGTCGGATAAGTCTCGGTCGAAAGCGTTTCCGGCCATTATGGCTGAGCAACAAGGCAGTATCGATAGAAGAATGAATCTACGAAGTATTTTATTCATGGGATTTCGTTGTATTTCAGGCCTGTTTTCAATTATTATTTAGAGTGGGAATAAATAGGTGTGCTATTCTTGTCCTAAGCAAAACTACTAAAAAAGGGCTATAATTAATGTAAAATTTGAACAAAAATATAGAACAATAATCCCACCTTATTTATTAAAGTTAGTTATCGATATTATTATGCACAATTGCAGATTAAAAGCTGCTAACGTATTGTCCGCAATGGGGGAAGGAATGCGTCGGGTATATGCTCAACTTGAGGCATATTTCCACTTTCCGGCGTGCCAATAATTATAATAACGTCAAATTGAACTTCATGGGGGATGTTGTAGGCTTTTACATAAGAATTTGCTGCCCTGACAATTCGAGAAACACGCCGACGGTCGATTGCGTCTAATGGGTCAACGAATTCCGAGCTTCTCGTTTTTACTTCAACGAACACTATACGATTATCTTTCATGGCGACAATGTCGACTTCCAGATTTCCGGCTCGCCAATTTCGCTCTACGATAGCATATCCTTTCGTGACCAATAAGTCTACGGCGAGTTGCTCGCCCCATTTGCCTAATTCGTTGTGTCTTGCCATGATATTCTATATGGTTTCTACTTCAAATATAGTGTTTTTTCGGTTAACATTCCAATATTAATATAAAAACAGTGCAAAAGAAATCTTCTGCACTGTTTTATATTATTTATTCTTATTGGAATTATTTATTGAGCGGGCAAGCTGCGCATTTGGCAGCGATATATGTGAAGAAGTCGTTACCCTTGTCGTCAACGAGGATAAATG
>JAFXHY010000205.1 GCA_017536215.1 Muribaculaceae bacterium
ATTGTGAGTGCTACGAATAGCGTTGCATCCCATTGCCTTTAGCATGCGGAGCTGACGTGCAATGGCTGCACGATTTACAACAGCACCGAGTGCTCCGGCATCGTGGTGTAAGCAAACGCCATTTAGTTTCATGTGAACACCATTGAGGAAGAATCCTTTTTCAGCGTCGAATTTAAAAGAGCGAAAACCGGTGCGAGTTACGTCAACATCGAGTGTTTTCCCGGTTTTGTTATCAATGACTTCTGTTTTAACTGTGTAAAGAGAGGGAGATGCCGGACTCCATAATGCAGGTGATTTAATCTTTAGCGTTTGTTTGACCTCGGAGTCGCTACTATGTGTGATTATTGCTTTGGTAGATTTTGATGCAACTTTCTTCCCTTTACTATCGCTTACGGTAGTGACGATTTTGACCTTTCGATTAGCAGTAGAGGTGTTTTTTATTGTTGCAACGAGGTCAATATTATTGTCGGAAGTAGTTATAAATGTCCCATCTTTTGGGATGCATACGTCATTTTCTATGCGCATCCATACGTTACGATAAATTCCGCATCCGGAGTACCAACGAGAGTTTGGTTGTTCGGAATTGTCGACCTTAACAGCAATGAAAGTTTTTCCGCTATCGTTTAAAAAGTCGGTAATGTCGATGCTGAAAGATGCGTAACCATATGGGCGTCCGCCGGCATATTTCCCGTTGACATAAACCGATGAGTTCATATAAGCACCGTCAAAATCGATAAATACACGTTGCCCGTTGGTGAGTTGCGGTGTATTGAAACACTTACGATACCAACCTATGCCCCCGGGGAGAGCGCCACCTCCCGCGCCTGATGGGTTGTCTTCGCTGAAGTCTCCCTCTATGGCCCAATCATGAGGTAGAGAGAGCGCGCGCCAAGATGTGTCATTAAAGCCCGGTTCTTGCGCATTGTCAATATCTCCGAGATTAAATTTCCAACTGTCGTTGAAACTAACACCCTTGTCGGATAGATCTTGGTTGAAAGAGTTTCCAGCCATTATGGCTGTGCAACAAGGTAGTATAGATAGAAGAATGAGTCTACGAAGTTTTTTATTCATGTGATTTCGTTTTATTTCAGGTCTGTTTCCAATTATTGTTTAGGGTGGGAATAAATTGGTATACTATTTTTGTTCTAAGCAAAACTACTAAAAATGGGCTATATTAAATGTAAAATTTGAACAAAAATATAGAACAATAATCTCAACGTATTTTTAAAAGTGAGCTATTGACATTTTTGTGTACAATTGTAGGCTAAATATGGCTTAACGTATTGTACGCAATGGGGGAAGGAACGCGTCGGGGATATGTTCAATTTGAGGCATATCTCCACATTCGGGAGTGCCAATGATTATAATGATGTCAAATTGAACTTCGTGGGGGATATTGTAGGCTTTTACATAGGAATTTGCAGCCCTGACAATTCGAGAAACACGTCGACGGTCGATTGCGTCCAATGGGTCCACGAAGCCCGAACTCCTTGTTTTTACTTCAACAAATACAATACGATTATCTTTCATGGCGACAATATCGACTTCCAGATTTCCGGCGCGCCAATTGCGTTCTACTATAGCATATCCTTTCGTGACCAATAAGTCTACAGCGAGTTGCTCGCCCCATTTGCCCAATTCGTTGTGTCGTGCCATGATATTGTAATAACTTTTAATGTCAAATATAGTGTTTTTCGATTAAATGACCAATAACCAACTTGTGATAAAATTAAAAATGACAGTGCAAAAGAAATCTTCTGCACTGTCATATATTTACTCTTAATAGAATTATTTATTGAGAGGGCAAGCGGCGCATTTAGCAGCGATATCTGTGAAGAAGTCGTTCCCCTTGTCGTCAACGAGGATAAATGCGGGGAAGTCCTCAACTTCAATTTTCCAGATAGCTTCCATTCCAAGTTCGGGATATTCCAAAAGCTCAACTTTCTTGATTGAATTTTGTGCGAGGATTGCTGCCGGACCACCGATAGAACCGAGATAGAATCCGCCATGTTTGTGGCAAGCGTCGGTCACTTGTTTGCTGCGGTTGCCTTTTGCAATCATTATCATAGAACCACCTGCTGCTTGGAATTGGTCAACATAAGAGTCCATACGACCGGCAGTAGTAGGGCCAAAAGAGCCTGAAGGCATACCTTCTGGAGTCTTAGCCGGTCCGGCATAGTAGATGGGGTGGTTCTTGAGGTATTCGGGCATCGGTTCACCGTTGTCCAAGCGCTCTTTGATTTTAGCATGCGCGATGTCGCGACCTACGACGATTGTACCCTTAAGTGAAAGGCGAGTAGAAACGGGGTATTTGGTCAATTCTGCTAATACCTCGTTCATGGGGCGGTTGAGGTCGATATTTACAACTTCACCTTCGCCGGCTTTGCGCATTTCTTCGGGGATAAGTTCGCCGGGATTAGCGTCAAGTTTCTCAATCCACAAACCTTCTTTATTGATTTTGGCTTTTACGTTGCGGTCGGCAGAACAGCTTACACCCATACCGATAGGGCAAGAAGCACCGTGGCGCGGCAAACGAATTACGCGAATGTCGTGAGCAAAATATTTACCTCCGAATTGCGCGCCGAGACCGATGTTGCGAGATGCTTCAAGAAGTTCTTTCTCAAGTTCGATATCGCGGAATGCGTGCCCGAGAGCATTGCCTTCGGTGGGGAGGTTGTCGTAGTATTTCACCGATGCTTTCTTTACAGTGGCAAGGTTCATCTCCGCAGATGTGCCACCGATAACAAATGCAATGTGGTAGGGGGGACAAGCTGCGGTACCCAAAGATTTCATTTTTTCAACAAGGAACGGAACCAAAGTCTTTGGATTGATAGTAGCTTTAGTCTCTTGATAGAGATA
>JAFXHY010000206.1 GCA_017536215.1 Muribaculaceae bacterium
ATTCGGCTGTTGGATTAAAATAACGGAAAGTCACCGTAGCGTCATCATTGACCTGTGGAGATACGACATTGCGACTATCCCACAATGCTTGTTGGGCCAGCATGGTGCCACTGATAAAAAGTAGACCTAAAGTAAGTCGAAATTTCATGATATTTTGATTTTGAGTTGGATTAATATTCAAGAATTTAGATTGCAAATATACTAAATGTCTCTAAAAATCAGCATATTTCTTCTCCAAAAATCATATACTCATAAAATTCAAAAGCAAAACAAGAGGCTGTCCAACTTATGTTGTTGGACAGCCTCTCTCCCTTACTAATCAATCATCTTATAGATTATCTACTATTAGATTTATCGTTTCAAAACTTTCTTATCGCCAACGATATAGAAGCCGGCGGGAAGGTCGGTAAGTGCATTTTCTTGTTCAACACTCTGCTTGATTAGCATACCTTGCATGTTGTATACATTCACCAAAGCATTCATTTCCTCCTCTTCTACTATCTCGTCCACTCCGGTCACAATATCACCTTCGATTTTGAACAGATGAGGAGTAAATTCTGATGCACCATAGTTGTAACCTACCGATTGCACGCCCAATTCATAAGTGCCATCTTCAAGATCTTCAAAGAAACATGTTTCACCGGGTAGGAATGTACTCCATTCTGTATATGCTTTCAGTTTTCCGGTAGTGATATCAGCGGGTACTCGCATTATAGTTCCTGACACAGCGCGCGACAAGCCGTCAACTCGACGAATATAAGTGTTGTAGATTGCTTTGCTACCCGACTTGGTGTACATCTTATCCCATGTGAAGGTGATACGCTTTTTGTTCTTATCATAAGTAGACTTTATATTTGTAGGCGCTTCAGCTACTTGAGCAACTTGATTCTTCCCTTCGAGGGTACGATTTAGATATACACGTGGACAACCATTGCCTGCGGGAGAGATGATATCGAGCATTCCATCGCCGTCCATGTCACCGAATGTTATCCACGACTGCTCATCATACGTTGTAGAACCATTATAGTCAAACGAACGAATCACACCATTATTGAGAGCATAGTTGGAGTTATACTGGCCCTGGCTATAAGAAAGGTAAGTACCATTTGACCAATCACTATTGGGACCCCATCCGTCGGCAAGATAGTCAACAAATCCGTCGCCGTTGAAATCGGCAAGGATAGAAGTGCGTGCCATAGCCTCTGATGCCGGGTGCAAATCGGTCAACACTTCAGAGAACGCAACATTTGTGCCGTCAGATTCATTGCGGAGAATGAATGCCACCTTGCCATCACGACCGTTGGTGTTACCAAAATTATTGCCGTTAGTACTTCCGCTAAGCAAGATATCTAATTTGCCGTCTTGGTCGTAGTCAAGCACATGAATTGCGGTTTCCTTTCCCGCGTCGTCACTTTTTCCGTATGTGTTGCTATTATAAGCCACAGAAAAGTTACCGTTACCGTCGTTGGTCATGATGACAAGTTCCCAGTTACCACCGATGCTGTTGCCATCGGCTCCGGTAATAGTATCATGCCATCCATTGAGCAATATATCGGGATAGCCATCACAGTTGAAGTCACCGAAAAGTGATGTCGCGTAGGTATTGCGGTTAGAAGCAATATATTTACCTGTAAACGTGTTGTCGCCATCATTGATGAAGAGCCATGTACCGTTTTTTTGGTGTTCTTCAAACCACGTGTTATTGTAAACACCTTCTTCAATCACCATCAGTATGTCGGGATAACCATCGCAATTGGCATCTCCGATAGATAGGCGATGATATTTGCCGGGAAGAGAGCAACCCCAGTCCCCATGCTTGTTGTTGCCGATAAAGTTGGGATAACCCTCGACGGGCGAGAACTGCGAGCCTTCGCCATTGTTGATGAATACTTGATTGTTGGGGTCGCCCCACGGCATGTATTTTTTATAGGTACCCCAACCATGCTGGTCACAGTCCCACACGAGGAAGTCGACAGCTCCGTCCTGATTAAGGTCGGTGAGTGCGCGCACCTGAGCTCCATAAACTATA
>JAFXHY010000207.1 GCA_017536215.1 Muribaculaceae bacterium
ACAATTGCGTGTACGCCCGTTTGCCGATGTCAAATCCATCGGTGGCGAAGAGTTGCAAGATGAACTAATCAATTCCTATAATAACTATGGAGTTGACGACACTATATTGATTACGCGCTCCAATAAGCGGGCAATGGAATTTAATCTCGCCATACGTAAATCTATACTCGAAAAGGAAGATGTCATTACGCGCGACGAGCCATTGCTTATTGCCAAGAATAATTATTTTTGGACCTCGCGTGTCAAGGGCGCAGATTTTGTAGCCAATGGTGATGTGGTGAAAATCAATAAGATATATGGTACGGAAATCATAGGCTTCTTACGTTTTGCCGATGTTGAGCTTTCGATGCCTGACCGCGATATTACTTTCGACGCAAAACTCATACTCAATTCCCTTAATTCCGATACTGCAGGGTTAAATCCCGAGCATGAGGAAATGTTGATAAGCCGAGCGCTTGCGGGACTTGACCCATCGTCGGCTGCCGACCCCGACGTGCGACGACGAGTGTTTCACACCGACCCTTATTTCAATGCCCTTCGAGTTAAATATGCCTATGCGGTGACTTGCCACAAAGCACAAGGAGGGCAATGGCAGTCGGTTTTTGTCGACATGGCAAATATATCCAACGATGCTGTCACCACGATTGATTTTTATCGTTGGCTCTATACTGCCACGACACGTGCGCGTACCACTATTACCTACATTTCCCCCTCTATAGTTTCACCCGACGATTAAGTCAATCTTTCCAAAGGAGTTGCGCTTGGCCTTACCTAAAATATATCGCTCCATTGTGTCATGACACACAATGGAGCGAAAGAACCCAAAAGGGTTAAAAGGTAATGCTATTAAAATTTCAATGAGGCGCCGATAAGTCCGTGTACACCTTGCTGCTCAAGCATGTTGTACATGTAGGCTTTGTTGCCAAGAATATTTTCAACTTTGGCAAACACTGACAACCAATCGAAGAAACGGTAAGTTGCACCGATATTCAGACTATTGGCCGATTCGAGGTCATATTTCACCATTTCACCTTCAGTCGCTCCCCATTGACTGTAGAGCGAACGTCCGGCACGCAATTCAAATGAAGCGTCGATAGTCAAAGGCTCAATAGGAGTTACCGATGCGTTTATGTCCAACACGTGGCGTGCACGGTCGTGGTTGAGATAGTAGCTATGGCGATATGAACCCGGAGCTCCGCTATATTTAATTGATGCTTCGATGTTTTTGTTGTATTTCCATGTGAACTTTGCTCCGTAGTTTACGGCGCGAAGGTCGACGGGACTGAACATTGTGGCATATATAGTGCGACCGGGGATGCTTACTACATTGTTGTCGCCTGTGATATCGACTACATCGGGCATAAACCAATCGTTGGCGATGCTATATCCTCCAAATAGTTCTATCGATGCACCATAGAACGGACCGAATGTGAGAGCGAGATTAGCGGTAAACGGTACGTTTGAGAATTTAAAGCCTTGCCCCACTGACATGTAGGGGTTGTAGGTGTAGAGCTCGGATAGCTTGTTGATATGTTCCCCACCTCCAAATGTCAAAGTAGCGCCGAATGTCGATGTAGGGCGAAGATTGAATTTAATGTCGGGGGCGATGTGGAAAGATTTGTCGGCATTGGTGGAAATTTGCGC
Source organism: Muribaculaceae bacterium (assembly GCA_017536215.1). Lineage (GTDB taxonomy): Bacteria > Bacteroidota > Bacteroidia > Bacteroidales > Muribaculaceae > JAGBWK01. The sequence goes on from JAFXHY010000207.1 coordinate 1,645, forward strand.
TTTCAATCCGATATTGGTAGAGAAACTTCCCGAAGCAAAGCGATAAGATGGAGCTAAAGTAATCAATCCCATAGTTTCCCCTTCACCCGGAGTGAGGATAGGGTTTACTGTAGGTATGCCACCTACAATTGGGTCTGCTTCAAGATTGTTGAAATTGCTTATATTCACGAAGTTAATGCCAATATGAGCGGTGAATGCAGATTTTGCATTTAATTTGTAGGCGCCGCCAACTGCTAATTTTATAATGTTTTGCGAAACGGCGTCGAGCGGAGTCAAACTCAATCCAATTTCTTTGCCTGAGAATCCGAAGTGATTGAACCCAGCAGTTGCGTAATAGGCTACAGAATTTAATCGTGACGACCATGCCGCATCAAAGTTAAAAGCTGTAGTGTTGTGGTCGGGGTCAAGTGTTTCCCACGGACGATTGTAGGCATTGTAGTTGAAATCGGTGGAGAGGTCAAGTCGAGAGCGACGATTGAAAATGTGGGAGAAGTCGGCTCCGATTGTCACGCTGTTGCGATTTAGAGATTCATCATATTGGTTGTCGTAGGAGAAGCCGTCAAATTGAGTCCACACGTTGAGTGACGATGTGGGCTTTGCAATGATGGCATATCCGGCAGAAACGCCCAAATTGTAGGCCGGGAAATAGCCTAATGAGGCATATCCTCGATAGGGCGAAATGTTAAATGCAGGTTGCCCGTTAGCGGGTTCAAGGGTGGTCAACATTCCGGGAGTGTTGGCTGCCGCGGTGACATCTACGTAGGGCAGGCGCGATTTTGGCGCTTGTGGTTGCATCAATGTCGGGAAATTGCTGATACGGGTTACATCCGGAAGAGTAGGCTCAACTTCGCGGTCGATGACAATCTCTTTGGAGAGCGTTTGTGCTGTCAAGCCTAAACTGAGGAATATAGCGGCAAGTGAGATATATTGTCTTTTCATTGTAGTCGATGATTATTTGTTATTGAGACGATCGTCAATCATTTTGAAAATATCGGTTTCGGTGCCGGGATAGTTGTCGCGGAGGCTTATGAGATATTGATCAGCCTCAAAAGTGTTTCCTTCAGCGCGATTGATGTCGGAGATGAGGATAAATCCGCGAGCGAGCCAATAATTATGAGGCGTGTCGGAGTCAATCAAAGCTTCTGCCGATTTACGTGCTTCAGCAAGATTGTTGTTGTCGAATTGAGCCTGAGCGATGCGGAATAATGCCCGAGTGCCGTAAATATCGTTGATATTGGTCGATAATTCGTTCCATTTTGCTAAAGCATTTTCGGTGTCTCCGGTGTTGTAGAGAGCGTCGGCGTGAGTAAACTCAGCTTCTGCGCGTTGTTGCGTCGTAGGTGTTGAAGATGCAGTAATGGCAGTTGCTGCATCGATAGCACGTTGATATTGACCGAGGTCGCGAGCTATGCGCATGATACCCAATTGCGCTTCATTGAGCATTTCGGGGGAAGATGCGGTCACGGCAAGTTGCTCATAGGTAGCAAGAGCAAGCTCTCCTTTGCTTTGAGCCGCGAGGGCTTCGGCTTTTGCTTTAAGAGCTGATGGCACGAGGGTGTTGTCGGGGTATTTTTCAACTAATTCCGATGCATATTTCACAGTTGCATCGTTGTCGCCGGCAGTCGATGAGGCTTCTATAACGTAGCCCAATGCGATGGCGCGTGATGCTCCTTGCGGGAAGCGGTTGAGGTAGTCGGTCAATTTCGCGGTCAACCCTTTTCTGAGGTAGTCGCGTTCGGCCGCCACGAATGCAGCGTTTTCAACGTCAGATGCGTTGACCGGTGTAGCGCCGGGCACTGAGTTGATGAATGAAACGTATTCATCGAGTTGGCCGTCGTTGGCCATAAGTTGTTTAAGGTTTTCCGATGCTTGAACGGCTTCTTCCGAAGCGGGGGCATTGCTAATCAACTGTTTGTAGGTGGCAATGGCTTGCGATTTGTCGTTTTCGTTGAGGTAGGCGAGAGCCAAAAGAAGGTTGGCTTGACGTCCGTAGGCGCTATTGCTGTAGCGCGATGCCACAACTGAGTACGCTTCAATAGAGCGGTCGGAATTGCCCAATTGTGCATACCCTTCACCCAATTCGATGTAGGCTTGTGGAAGCATGCTCGATTTCGGAAATTCCTTGATAAATTTCTGCAACAAGTCAACTTTGTTTTTGTAGTTACCATCGTAGCCGTTCATGCGAGCGCGCGACAACAATGCGTAGTCGCCGGTGGTGGGATTTGCAAGATATGCATCATTATAGGTTGATGCGGCTTTGCTAAAATCTTTCTTGCTATAATAGTGGTCGGCAATACGATTTAACGCATCGGCTTTAAGAGAGTTCGTAGGGGCCGGTTTTGCGCTAATGAAGTCGTTGAAATATTGGCTTGCTTTTTCTGAATCTCCTTGGCGGAAGTAGCTGTAGCCGATGCCATAGAGGGCTGTGACCTTATTTGCTGCAGATAAACGATTGCCACTCATAGCATTGGCATAGGATTTTTGTGCATTTGCGTAGTTGCCGGTGGCATAATATGCTTCTCCGAGCCACAACTCTGATTCTGCGGCAGTATTGGCATTATGAGATTTTAATTTAATAGCCTCAGTGAGGTGCTTGATAGCTTCAGCATTGTTGCCGGCCATGACTTCACGTGAGCCTAACGCATATAATACCTGTTGTTTGGCTGCAAGAATTTTTTCCGACGGTTGTTTGATTTGATTAATCGCAGTCAACGCTGCCGAATAGTTGTTGTCGGTCATATATCCCGAGACGAGGTATTCGCGAACCTGTTCGGCATATCGTGAATTGGGGAATGTGGTCAAAAATTCCTCAAATGTAGCAACGGAATTTCCGAAAGGAATCTTTCCCCCCTCGGTTTTTGCTACGGCATAATTATAGAACGCAGCTTCGCGCACATCGTTATCGTGAATCATTCGCAATGCGCGGTCAAAAGCTATCATTGCTCCGGAATAGTTGGCTTGCTTCATCATCGACTGCCCGATGAATAAGTTGGCACTCTGACCCATTGCGTTGTCAAAATCTATTGCCGGGGTCAAGTTCTTTATTGCTTCATCGTAGTTCCCTTCGCGATACTCCGTTACACCGAGGATGTAGAGAGTGGTGGGAAGTGGAGTAGCGGTGTTGGCTACATAGTTTCTAAGCAAAGGCAATGCTTCTGCAAGGTTGTCGAGTTGATAGTAGGATTCTCCTGCCACACGCATTGCTTCGTAGCGGAACGAGGCATCCACGCTTTCGTCGTTGTATAGACGGCGAGCCGTGGAGGCAGCTTGTGAGTAATCACCATCGAGGTAATATATTTGAGCCAAATAGTAGTCGGCCATATTGCCGGGGGCCTTCCCTTTATCGCATTTTTTGAATAAATTGGCGGCTTTGCTATAATCTTTTTTGACGTATGCGATATATCCCTCATAGAAACGAGCTTCATCGGCATATTCTTTTGAATGAGCCAAACGGCGATATATAGGCTCGGCAAGATCGTAATCCCCTTGTTTCAGTAAGCAATATGCACGAGATGCTTCGTATCGCTCGTTGCTGCTGCGGTCGAGCGACTTGGCCTCTATCAAATTCAACTCTTTGAGAGCCTCGCCATAGCGTTCGGAGGTCATGTAAAGATTTCCAAGCGTCAGATGCATTTCTGCAATACGTGCCGACGACGGATAGCGCCACATAAAGTATTTTATAAGTGCTTCGGCATCTCCCTTGTTGAGATGCATCGACGACATGGCGATATAATAGTCGGCATCTTCAAGTTCGGCCGCTGTCGGATTGTTTTTCTTTACGTAACGCATTTGGTCGGTGCAACCGACATAGTTAGCGTCGTTGTACATATCAATAGCTCGCTGGTGATAACCCTCGGTTGTCGGCGAGTTCACTCCGGCTACAGCTGTAAGTGCTGTTACTGTTGCGATTGCGGTGGTTGCTAATATTTTTCTCATATTGTGAATTTTCACGCTTCAACACCTTGCCGGTGTTTATCGCTTTTTATTTTATATCAGTTTGAGATTGAATTTATCTATCAGTTTTACGACATTAGGCGACACTGATGTTAAATGGGCGAGAATTTCGCGGTCATTCCATATCATAGGTGCCGGTCCGGCTTCGTTGAGTGAGAGTGTTATGTTTATGTAGTCGTTTTTGGTGGCATTGCGAATTGCGAAGAGAACTCCGTCAAGATGTTTTCGGAACTCCTCGGTCTGGATATCATTCTTTAATGCCACGTCGTAAGTGCAGTTGCCGACGTTTTGCGGACGGCAGTCGCGCATCGTATTTTTTATTATATGCTCTGTTGGTCGAGCTGCGGCATATGCATCCCACGCTGCCAATACATCGGCGTCGGTGTATCT
>JAFXHY010000208.1 GCA_017536215.1 Muribaculaceae bacterium
ATATAAAATAAATCATTATCTTTGCATCGCAAAAACGGCGGGGCGTAGCGCAGTCCGGTAGCGCACCTGGTTTGGGACCAGGTGGTCGCAGGTTCGAATCCTGTCACCCCGACATTATGAAAAAGGCTTGTAGCTCAAAGAGTTGCAAGCCTTTTTGCTTTTGAATATTTGTTGACTTTAATGAAATGTAGGCTTGGTGAGTTACTATATTGAAGTAGGCAAGTCGTTGGGGGTGTAAAATTTGTTGGTTTTGTAGGAAAGGATGTGTTTGGAAAAATAGATGATAATAGCTACATTTGCGATGAGTTAACCCTACGTAAAACAAGAAAAAACCGTAAAACCAATAAATATTATGTTGAAGAGGATTTTAGTTATGGCTGTTGTTGTGGCGACGAGTTTGACAATGATGGCAGAGGATAAAATGTTGCCGGCTCCTGATATGACAGCGGGCACAACCGTAATGGAGGCAATGGCCAATCGTCGTTCAATTCGAAAGTATACGGAACGCAAATTGACCGAGCAAGAATTGTCTAATTTGTTGTGGGCGGCGATGGGCAAAAATCGTGAGGACGGGCGTCGCACAGCTCCCACATGTAGAAATTTTCAAGAGATACGCCTTTTTGTGTTTGATGCAGAAGGTGTCAGTGAATACCACCCGGCAACACATTCTCTTACTCCCTGTGTTGTAGGGGATTATAGATATCTCTTAGCGGCAGGGCAGGACTTTGTTAAGACGGCGCCTATCTGTCTTGTTATGATAGCAGATATGTCGAAGTTTGGCAATGTAGATGAACGAGCCAAGATGATGGCTTCCGTTGACGCCGGAATAGTAAGCCAAAACATATCGGTGGCATGTGCCGGATTGGGATTTGCCACAGTGCCCCGTGCAATGATGCAGGCTGCTGATATAGTGAAATTGCTTAATCTGTCGGATAGTCATATTGCGATAATGAACAACCCGGTGGGGTTTGAAGCGAAATAGTTTTGGGAATAAGAAATAAAGAGCGTTGCACTTGAAAATATTGAGGGGCAACGCTTTTTTTTGTGGGAAGTTTATCGCGTTATAGCATGTCGATAGTGATAAATTAACGTCATAAATTGAAAATTATGTGGAAGGGCGAGTCAAACGACGCAATTTTATCAAATTATACTATAAATGTCGTTGGCGATTGCTAAATTTTTTGTAAATTTGCACAATAGAGTATATTTAGGAGAATAATACTTAAAAAGCGTCAATTATTAAATAGGAATTCTCGGACAAAACATGGTGTCGCCATGGGAAATTATTGTTTAAGGGAGAAGATGATTGAATAGAAGCTAATTGTCGCGGAAATAGGAAGAATAAATAACTTATCTGGTATGTCATATTTAAAAAGTTTGCTTTTAGTAGTCGCAGTGGCAGCATGTGTGTCGTCGTGTAAAACACCGAAAGATGTTGCATATTTTCAAGGTCATGAAAATGGTCAAACAATTGCAGTGCCGTCGCCCAACTTTATTACGGCGCAGCCCGATGACCGATTGACTATCGCTGTACATTCACGCGATGCACAGTTGGCGGAAATGTTTAATCTCCCGATTCAAGCGCGTCAGCAAATGTCGGCAACAGGTCGCTCGTCGACAGCACAACGTTCAAATACTTCAAACCAGATGTCGATTTATACGGTCAATAGCTACGGAGATATTGAATTTCCGGAGCTTGGTACTCTCCACATAGCCGGCTTGACTCGACAAGAAATTGCACAAAAGATAAAAGATGAGCTTATAAATCGCAAGCTCTTGAAGGACCCGACAATTACTGTTGAATTTGTTGACCACTCATTTACCGCACTTGGTTCAGTGGGCAATCCCGGGCGAATACTTTTCGACCGAGATAAACTAAATATCGTAGAGGCAATAGCGCTTGCCGGCGACTTGCAACTTACCGGTCAGCGTCAAAATGTCAAAGTGTATCGAATGGTCGACGGTAAGCAAAAGACGTATACCATAGACTTGACCGATCCCAATAGCGTGTATTCTTCTCCGGTGTATTATATTCAACAGAACGATGTTATATATGTAGAACCTAACGATCTTCAGAAACGAAACACTCAGCCATTGGGCAACTCTACATTCACACCGGCATTTTGGATTTCATTGGCATCTTTTGCGATGACGGTGGTAGTATTGTTTGTGAAGTAATTCATTTTAATTTAAGAGATTATTCATCTTTGTACTCCTTGCACTATGGAAGATAATGAAGAATTGATGCCTAAAGAAGGGCAGTCGATAAGCATAAAAGAATTTCTATGGCTATGTGTGGCTAAATGGTACTGGTTCATAATAGCATTAGTGTTAATATGTGGATATGCTGTTTATCATTTGGCAAAGACTCCTAATGTGTATTCGGCATCAGCGGCAATTTTGGTAAAGGACCAACAAAGCTCTTCGCCCGATATTTCCATGGTGTTTCAAGATATAGATGCGCTAAACACCAATGTAAATATTAATAACGAAATGGTGGCACTTCGCTCGCCGGTTATTATGGCAGAGGTGTCGCGCCGTCTTGGCTTAGATGTTAACTATACAGTTAAGGAACGATTCGCGCCAAAAAATCTTTACGGGTCGACCCTCCCGGTCTCAGTACGCTTCTTTGATCTTGGGGATAATGGGAAGGCTCAGATGATGATGCATTATAGTCAAGATAGCACTGTGGTGTTAGGCCCGTTTGCCACTGATGGTAATATTGAAGATGCAGATAAGAGCCACAAAATCGAGGTTAAATTGACCGGTGTTCCATCCGACACACTTGAAACACCGTTGGGTCGTGTAGTGTTGTTGCCTAATGAGAAATTCGTTAAATCAACCTCACCGGCTTCTTTGGACATATTGGTTGACAGAGTAGGATATGCAGCCGGCGCACAGCATTTATCGGCAACAGTGACTACGGAGGTTAAAGATAACTATTCATCAGTGATAGATCTCTCGCTAAAAGATACCAACACAGAGCGAGCGCTCGATGAGTTGGAAAGTATTATTGAAGTCTATAACGAAAACTGGATTAAGGACCGAAACCAAATATCGGTTTATACCTCTAACTTCATTGATGAGCGTCTGCAAGTCATAGAAGCAGAACTTGGTGATGTGGACTCTCAAATCTCTGATTACAAGGCACAACATCAGCTCCCAAGTTCGGGCTCTGCAGCCGATGCCCTTTTTGACAAAACATTATCGGCGCGAGATGAAATAGGCGCGTTGTCGGTTAAGATAGATTTGGCTCGCCAGATAAAGGCTCACTTAAACAGCGCATCAAAGAATTTTGAGCCGTTGCCCTCATCCTCGGCTTTGGGCAATGGAAACGTAGAAAACATAATATTGCAATACAATAAGGACCTTTACGATCGCAATATTATGGTGCAAAATTCATCGGAAAGCAACCCCTTGGTTCAAGATAAAGATGCGTTGTTGGCTATAACACGTCAGAACATATTGTCGGCAGTAGATGGTTATATAAGTTCACTAAATGCGGAGATGCGAGCAAAGCAAACGAGCCTGTCGTCGGCAGCCGGTCAACTTAGGAGTAATCCCACGCAGGTTACACATTTGCTTGACAAAGAGCGCCAGCAGAAAGTGAAAGAAGAGTTGTATCTCTATTTGCTCCAAAAGAGAGAGGAAAATGAGCTTTCACAAGCATTTTCGGCATATAATACTAAAATTGTAACTCCACCTACTATTTCGGGTCTTGTCGGACCATTCCCACGTAAGACAATGACGATGGCGATAGCATTGGGGCTTGCATTGCCTGCGGGGTTGATATTCTTGTTGGAGGCATTAAACTCTAAGGTGCGCGGACGTCGAGATATCGAAAAGCTTACTATCCCATTTATTGGGGAAATACCTCAAAATGGAGAAAAGCCTCGTCGTTGGCTACCCAAAAAGAATGTTGAGATTGACCGCTCGTCGGATATAGTAGTAAAGCAAGGGTGCCATAATATTGTCAATGAGGCATTCCGAGTTATACGTACGAATTTGGAATTCATGTCACCTCATGAAGATGATTTGGCACAAGTGATGATGGTGACATCATTAAATCCCGGTTCGGGCAAAACATTTATCGCAATGAATCTTGCGACAGTGCTTTCTCTAAAGGGGAAGCGAGTGGCATTAATAGATCTTGATTTGCGTAAGGGATCATTGTCGGCGGCAGTTGGAGCCAAAGGCTTCGGTATGTCAAACTATCTATTGGGTAATAAAACTCTTGCCTCAATAGTTACGCAAATAGAAGATTGCGGTGATAATGTGGATCTATATCCATCCGGTCCGATACCCCCCAACCCGGCAGAGCTTCTCTACTCTGTCCAATTGAAAGCTATGATAGAGAAGTTACGTAAAGACTATGACTACGTTATAATTGACTGTCCACCGGTAGAGGTAGTTGCTGATGCTAAGATTATAAACAAATTGGTTGACATGACAATCTTTGTGGTAAGAGCAGGCTTGCTTGAGCGAAGTCTACTTGCAGAGGTGCAGCGTTTCTACACTACGGGTCGCTATAAGAATATGGGAATTGTACTTAATGGAACTCCCGATCCCACGTCATCTCGTATGAGTCGTACCAATCGTCATGGCTTTGGCTATGGCTACTATGGTAATGGCTACGGGTATAGTCATAAAGAATAGAACGATATAGCCAACGGCATATATTCCCTTTATTCCAATACAATCTAAAGCTATGGATTTAAAAAAAATGATGAAATCAATAACGCTGAAGCCCGATACACTTTCACGGGTGTATGCGTTTATAGCTTTGATTGTTGTATTAATAGAAGTCGGACGATTGTCGTATTATGAACCGATAGGAGAATTTTTAAAGTCGAATTCGGTATTTTCGATATTTTGTGTGATACCGGTATTCGTCCTTATTGGTTCGGAGCATTTCAAGGTGAACAGAGTGCTGATGCTCTTCTGTGTTGTCGCGACTATCTCATTGATACTCAATAGCCCTGTCGTAAATTATATGTCGACATTGCGCTTCTGCTTTTTCTGTGGGATGTTGTGCCTGTTGTCTCCACTGATTGATAATGCGCCATTACACCAATTTCGACAATATTTATGGAGATTTACGTTGCTAATGTGTCAAGTACTAATAGTTGGCACGTTGGCATTGTATATCGTTACCGGATTGTTTGGTGATGGAGAATTATTGTTGTTGGTAAGTCACCCCATGATGTTAAGCTTAATAGCAGCTATTGTGGCATTGTTGGTAACGTGGCGAATATTAAGTGGTAATGCCGAGAATGGAAGATACCGCAGTATATTGAACTATTTATTTCTGTTAGTGTCGCTATTTATCCTCGTGTGGGGTGGAGCGCGAAGTGCGATAATAGGTTTTATAATTTCGGAGATTTATCTTTTTATCGTATTCCGTAGGGAATGGAAGAGGGTGGCGCGAGTATTATTAACCATTGTTTCATTTTTGATGCTAATCGTCGTAGTAGGACGAGATATTACGTGGCGAGTAGAGTGTAAATTTGAGTTGGGTCAAGAACATAATTCAGTCGTATTTTCGCGTCAGCAATTATGGGAGTCTCGACTTGAAGAATTTGTTGAAAGCCCTATAATAGGCATCGGATTCGCAAATGTAACTCGGTATTCAACACTATATGACAACGAGGAGGTATCCGGAGCCGACCATGAACGAACTGAAGAGCCCGGCTCGTCGTGGTTGTCAGTGCTGTCGAACACCGGTATCGTAGGGTTCTTGATATTGGCGTTTTGGAATTATAGACTGTTTGTTACGATACGCCACCGTCGCAAATCCGGTGATTTGGTAGCATCTCAATATGGCGCGTTGCTAATACTATTAATAGTCAGTGGGGTGTTTGAAGGGTGGATTCTCTATGCCGGTTCATTTGTGTTCTTTATTTATTGGCTCCTTACAGCACGCATAACTGCCCCGGCCCTTACTCGGTGAACTTTTAAAGTTTGTAGGTTAACATAATTCGGAACGCGCAAGTAGAAGAGTGAACTCCGGGATGATAATGGTAGTGAGTAGAGCGCAGATAGTGGGAGAAATGAGCAGTGGCATATAATCGGTGCCATAATTTAACACTGGCTCGTGCAGAGAATACACCAAATGAGGCAACTGAACGGTCGCCTTGCGCGTCGAGAGTGCGCGGGTCGATAGAATTCCAATCAATGTTGGCTTGATACCCGTCCCACGTGAATAATCTGTAATATTCGTAGGATGCAGCGAGTGAAAGTAAGTCTCGTTTAAATACGATATTGGCCCCACCTTTAAGCGAAAACCCCGCCGCCAGATTGTAGTTGCGTTGAGCTACATTGTAGTAGTCGGAAAGGATTGCGCCTAAGCCAATACCATTTGCATGCAGATAAGCATCCATGGTGAAGAATCCACGAGGCATATCGCGGAACATTAGTCCGGCACCAATGCTTGCCGGCACTCCGAGTTTATAAGGAGTCTTAGAGGAGATGTCGGAAATGGTGTCGCTATCATAGTAATCGAAATGCTGATACAATCCAATACTTAGTGAGGTGGAATTTTTGTCGAGAATTTCCTTAGATAATAATCGCCCGATAATGTTGAGCTGACCTAATGCAGGTTGTGATTCTTGAAAATTGAGTTCGGCATTGACCGAGAAGTAATCGAAAGGTTTTGGTGATGACTCAACTACAAATCGGTCGCCATATTCAATGTTGAATTGTATTGCACCCCCGGTACCTTCATCAAAAATTTCGTCCTCCAATTCCATTGAGCGCATACCCATTGAAAACTCAATCGCAACGTTTGGGATTCCGAATTGTCGGCCAGAGGTGGAACGATGTCGCCATGCGTCGCCATTTATTATACGAGTCAGTCCGCGAGTTGGTGCAATCAATAGAGCTGCGGCTTCACGCCCGAAGCGTTCCCAACCGTAGGCGTTGTCCTTAAGTACAATGTCGGAAGCACGATAGGTCATTTCTCCTAAAGCCATACCCCCAATAGGTGTTGCTATTATATCATTGAGGGAAGGGTATTCATTTTCCATAAACATTTCCCACATGGCAGAACCGGCAATAGCATAGATTCCGGATTGCCAAAAGTTAAAGCCATTTGAACGTGCGGCGTTATAGTAAAGATTGCCATGATAGGGGTGAAGGAACATATTAGTGCCCATTTGGTCGTTGTCCCAAACGAAACCGCGTTTAAAGTTCTCTTTTATTGTGTGCCCATTAATATAAGCAAATTCGGCTTTCTGAATATATCGGTCGAAAGCCCAAACGCTAAGGTTTAGGCCAACAACCTCAGCGGCTGCTTGCCAAGGTTTATTTTTGCTATAATATACCAAGTCGGCAGAGTCGGGCAATTCGTGAGGACGCACTTGAAGGCGAATCGGGCGTTGAGACATTGCAACTTGACACGCAAACGCCATAATTAAGATGCTGAAAATAATTTTATAATATTTCAAGACAGTAATTATTTAGCGTGAAATATATCCGTGATTGCCAATAAAATCCGTATAGGTTACTTTTTGTCGGGGTAGGCAATTCTGACATGGTACATTGTCAGTAGCGATTTAATAAAAGCCTCTTTAATTGTTGTTATGTCGCGGAAAGATAGAGGAGAGTTCTTGTGAAGCCCCTCGGCTACTTGTGCGTCGATTAATTTGTTGACCAAAGCAGAGATTGCCTCCGAATTATGGTTTGTCAGCGAGCGAGAAGCGGCTTCAACCACATCGGCCATCATTAGTAATGATGCTTCTTTTGATTGTGGATTTGGTCCGGGGTAGGTGAATGGTGTAGGATCGATATCTTCACCGGGATGGTCATTACAATAGGTGTTGTAAAAATAGCGCGTTGTTGTAGTCCCATGATGTTGAACAATCATGTCGCGAATTGCTTTAGGGAGTTTGGCTTTCTCCGCCATGCGTAGACCGTCGACAACGTGGTTGATAATAACACGAGCACTTTGAGTTGGCGACAGAGCATTATGCGGGTTTACTCCATGTTGATTTTCGGTAAAGAATGCCGGATTTTTTGTTTTGCCAATGTCGTGGTATAAAGCACCGGCTCTTACGAGCTGCACATTTGCATTAACGCGGTTTGCCGCCGCAGTTACAAGGTTGGCCACGGCCATTGAATGTTGGAATGTGCCGGGACACTCTTCAGATAGTTCTCGCAATATCGGATTATTGATGTCGGATAGTTCAACTAATGTTACTACTGAAATGAAACCGAAAATTTTTTCGACGACAAAAATAAGGATATATGCAAAAGAGGTAAGTACGACATTAATTGCAAAGAAACCAATTAGTTTCCAAGAGAAAGTGTTGAGCGACGCAATTTGTATGAGTTCGGCCGCGGCATAAGTTACTACGTAGGCGATGAACACATATAACGCGGTACGTAGCAATTGAGAGCGACGAGATAGCTCTCTCATTGAGTATATTGCTGTCATTCCCGCTGAGAGCTGAATGAAACAAAATTCAAATTGTAGTTTTGCAATTAGTGAGCAAAGCACAATCTCCATTATCAAAAAGAACATTGCTACAGTGGTGTCGTAGAACACAATCAGCAAAATCGGTATTATCGCGAATGGCACAATATATAGTCCGTCGACAAATAGGTCGGACATGAATACAGCAAAAGCATGGAATCCCACAAAAATGGAGAGCAAGCAGATGGTGTGTCGATAGCTGTTGAACACATCGGGACGATAGAGCTGAAGGAAAAGATATATTGTCAACATCACAGCCCCGGCAAAGAGAATTAGCCCGAAGATGATGTTTAATTTTGAAATTCCACGTTGCTGTTCTCGTTTAATAAGCTCATTTTCGTAGTCTTGCAATATCTGATATCGTTGCGGAGTGACCATTTCACCGCGATTGATTATTTCTTCCCCTTTTTGAATAATGCCTTGAACAGCTTCAATCGGAGTCAATAAGCTATTGCGCAAGTCGGCAGTCTTAACTTCGTTTTCCTTGATGTTGGGCAAGAGGTAGGAACTGAAGTTTTTGCTTTGAAGTATACGCCAAAGAGTGGGGAATGGTCGACTGAAAAGCGATTCGAGGTGTTCGTAGGCTTGTCGAGAAGTGAGCATCTTTTCGGTCGACATTTCTACAGCAGAAGAAGAGGATGTTCTAATTTGGCGCATTTCAGTTTCGGAGAAACGTTGAGCATCTTCAGAACTTATAACCCCTGCGAGGTAAATTTCATCAATAGCTTTGATTAAGGAGTTTCGTTGATTGGTCGACACGCTGTCGAGACCGTTAATCATAACAAAGATATTATTTTTTACCGAGGAGTCTATGTCGAATACCGGAATTAGAATCCGGTCTATACTATCAATGCGCTCTTGTTTTATTTCCGGCGCAAGATAATATGGGATATCAAAAGGAGCAAGTAGCTGGGGGTTGCTCCACGGACGATTTTTCTCGTAGGAGAGTTCTATACGTTCGTGGCGCGGCATGAAAAATATTATTATAAGTCCGGCGATAACGTATAAAGAGGCTGTAAACCAAAACTTTTTGTCGGTAGGCAGTCGGAATGACAGGTTCATGGGTGTAGGAGAGTGTGATGGATTGATAGAAAAATAAAAAACTCAGCCGAGAAATCGTTGTCAATATATTCGAGTGGCTTGTCGCACACCATCTAAACGCTTCACTTGTGCGCAAAGTTTAGAAACGACATCGGAATCATCGAGTAAAACCGTCAAGTCGCATCTGAATACTTCTTTTTCGGCAACGATGTGGAGAGAGCGAATATTAATTGACATGTGAGTGGAAATAGTCTGGATTAGTTCTTGTAGGATGCCAAATCGGTCGATTCCTTCAATATGTATATGCGCAGGGAATTTTCCATTGATGGTGTCCCAAGATGTCGATAAAAGTCGAGAACCGAAACTTGCTTTTAAAGCAAGAGCTCGCGGACAGTCAACAGAGTGTACAACGACTTCTCCATTATCCTCAATGAACCCCAATACGTTGTCGCCGGGAAGAGGAGAACAACAGTCGGCCAATCGGAAATTGGCACCGTTTTCGTCGTAATGTAGGTGATAGGTCTCTTTTTTATTGATATTAGTGGGAATCTCAACATGCACCTCCGTATCCTCTTTTTCTTTAGATTTGGGGACAACGGAAAGGGGTAAACGCAAAATTTTGCTAAGCAATCCTTTTGAATCCGATTGCTTTTTCAGTGATTTGACAATGTTGTCGGATAGTACAATTTCTTCGCGCCCCAATTGTAGGTAAAGTTCATCTCGGTTGTTAACTTGGTATATACCTTGAAGTTTTGTGATAACTTCATTGGAGTCGGAAATGTCGTGTTGTTTTAGAAATTGCTCAAAAATCTCTTTCCCTTTTGTGATGCTTGGCTGTCGCATTTTGCGCAGAGCGGAACGCAATTGAGTTTTAGCTTTGGCGGTGATAAGAAATTCCATCCACTCCTCTTTTGGAGTTTGAGATTGGGATGTCAATACTTCAACTTGGTCGCCGGAACGAAGTTTTTGGCTCAAGGGTACTAATTTGTGGTTTACCTTGCCGGCGATACAGTGGTATCCAATTTTGGAGTGAAGTTCGAACGCAACATCCAACACTGTGGCATTGTTAGGGAGAGTGATGAGCTCCCCTTTAGGTGTAAATACCACGATTTCAGATGCAAATAAGTTGAGCTTCAGTGTGTCAAGGAAGTCGATTGCATTGGGCTCGGGATTGTCGAGGATATCTTTAATAGTACGAAGCCAAGCATTCAATTCGCTTTCTTCGTCGCTTTCACCAATTTTGTATTTCCAGTGAGCAGCAAATCCCTTTTCGGCAATTTCGTCCATGCGATGTGACCGAATTTGCACTTCAACCCAATTGCCGTCGGGTCCCATTGCAGTCATGTGTAGCGCTTGATATCCATTGGCTTTAGGCTTGCCCAACCAGTTGCGGGTGCGCTCCGGGTGGAAACGGTAGAGTTCATTTATTGCGCCATAAATTTGCCAGCAGATAGCATTCTCTTTAGTGTGGTCGTCGCAATCGAATATAATTCTAACTGCATAAAGGTCGTATACTTCTTCGAAAGGGATGTGCTTAGTCTCCATTTTGTTCCAAATGGAATAAACGGATTTGACGCGAGCTTTCATCGTGTACTTCAACCCCATTTCGTCGAGTATTCGTCTAATTGGCGCAGCAAAGTCCTCATATTCATTGTTGCGTTTTCGTTCCGATAGCTCTATTTGTTCTGATATACGCTTGTAGGCCTCCGGATGCTCATATTTAAAAGAGAGGTCCTCGAGTTCGGTTTTGATGCTAAAAAGTCCGAGACGATGAGCGAGAGGTGCATAAATATAAAGAGTTTCCCCGGCAATTTTATATTGCTTGTTAGAAGCCATGGAGCCGAGAGTGCGCATATTGTGTAGTCGGTCGGCCATTTTAATTAGCACAACACGAATGTCGTCCGACATTGTCAGTAGTAGTTTACGGAAATTCTCAGCCTGAGCAGAAGCTTGAGCCCCGAATATTCCGCCGGAAATTTTGGTGAGACCGGCAACAAGTTGTGCTATTTTTTTGCCGAAATGTTGTTCAATATCTTCAACTGTGTAGTCGGTATCTTCAACAACATCGTGAAGTAAAGCTGCGCATATCGAGGTAGAACCGAGCCCAATCTCTTGGTTTGCAATCTTCGCTACGGCAATAGGGTGCATTATATATGGCTCACCGGACCTGCGTCGTATCCCTTTGTGTGCATCTTTAGCAAAATCAAAAGCACGTTTTATGATTTCGACTTTTTTTCTGTGATTGCTATTTAGATAACCTTCAAGTACCTCACTGAAGGCATCTTCTATCATTTTATCCTCTTCGGGAGTAGTGAATTTTTCTTCTGTCATGGTGTGTCGATGGTTTAGAATTGGTTAATCGACAATGATAATATCCGATGATGAGATTGTAATAAACTATAGATGAAAAGTTTATTTCGATGCCGGCCCAACTTCGGCCGCTGCTCCTGTAGTCGGGTCAAACAACAGGTAAACGGGAGCTTTCTTGTCGGTAAAATTTGAGGGAGCCATGCCATATACAATGCCTAATTGAGCGAGGTCAACGACATTATTGGCAAATTCTTTTCCTTGAGCCGAGACTGTAACTTGAGCTTGTCCGGGAATTGTGTAGGCTATGCCTCCTTTGGGGAATTTTAATGTTTCACCTTTTTCGTTTACCGGCATTTCTCCGCGATTAATTTCTTTAAGAGAAATGTAAACGGGGAAGCCGCTGAGGTCGTTGGGCTCTACAATCCCGTTGACGGTTGAAATGCGAGCAATTATTTGTTTGTTGATATCTTCATTCGGGTTAATGGTGAATGTGCGAACTTCGGTGTAAGAACTTTTTGTCCCAACAAACATTGCCATTAAAGCTTCCTCTTGGGCTTCGATATTATCCATTATTAACTTCATCGCATCGCCATCCGGAGGCATTTGGTCGGCTTGCCCTGTAATGAGGTCGGTGCGACTTTGTCGCAGATTGTAGATTTGTTCGGCAGCGAGCTCGGCGCGTTTAGCCGATGAATGGCTCTGCAACATCTCTTGTGTGATAACTTGTCGAGCAGCCTCAGTTTGAAGAGGAGTCGGGTCGGCGTTATGGGCAACCGGCAACTGGGGTTGTTGAACATGAAAAGTTTTCTCAGAGTTAATAGCAAGAGGAATGTTTTCCTCTCCTAAAATAATATATGGCGCTTGGTTGCTTTTTAGGGTTATTATATAGCGTTTCTCGGGGTCGGCAATGCCGCGAGTTGTAATAATGACACTCTTAACCGAAGCAGATAGTGTAGTTTCGGTGATAGGGTCGCTTACATTAAGATATTTAAGCGCGTACTTGTAGAATTCACCGGGTTCTTCGCGTGTAAATTCCGCTTCTATGGTGATGTCAATGACAGTATTTGGCAAGGTGTATGCCAATCCGTATTCATTGGCTTTTGTAGCGGTGAAGCGTTGTGCCTGTTGGGCAGATGCTATTGTTGTTGTCGCCAGTACTGCGATAAGTAATATCAATAAATTTTTCATAATCGTTAAAGTTGTTCTCAAAATGAAATCGTTAACGTATAGGTCCCATTATCGCTTTTATAGCGCGTCCGATGTTGTTGGCAATGTCGGATGCGGTCACGCCATATTCTCCATGTTCTTCAGCTGCAAGTTCACCTGCCAAACCATGGAGAAATACCGCTAATAAGGTAGCAATTTCAGATTTGTAACCTTGTGCCATAAAACCCGCCAATATTCCAGTTAAGACGTCGCCACTTCCCGGAGTTGCCATAGCCGGACAGCCGGAAGAGTTGAAATAAATCTTACCATCGGGACGTATGATAGAGGTGTAATGCCCTTTGAGTACAATCAATATGTGGTATCTCTGAGCAACTTCGATAGCTTTTCGCAGGCGCCCTTCCATTGTTGTATGATGTCCGAAAAGACGGTCGAATTCACGAGCATGAGGAGTGATAATCGACAGCATTGGAATTGAGTTGAGCATTGTAGGCTTCATTGCAATGCAGTTGAGAGCGTCGGCATCGAGGATGAGTGGAGTGTGCGATGACAGAAGTAATTCTTCTAAAGCACGCAGAGTTGTTTCATTTGTACCTATACCCGGACCAATAGCGATAGCATTGTATTCGTGGGCCGGTCGCATACGGTCGATATATTTGTCCCCTTGGTTAGCACTATATAGAGCTTCGGGCACGGCAGTTTGAATGATTGGATACCCACATTTAGGCGATTCAATAGTCACTCTTCCCACCCCGGCGCGAAGAGCTCCGCGAGCAGCCATAACGGCGGCTCCCATCATGCCATAGCTCCCGGCATATATGAGTGCAGAGCCATAGTCGGCCTTTGTAGAGAATAATGGGCGCTTACGAAGAGTGTGGTAAACATCGCTTTCCTCTACTAAATAATAAGTAGGTTTGATTGTTGCTGCAGCTTTCTGACTTAATCCGACATCAAGAAGTTTCCATTCGCCAACCAAATCGGCGTTATCGGCGATGAAGAATGCTAATCGCGGGAATTGTACGGCAAGAGTGAGAGTTGCATGAATGACGTCGCGAGAAATCAATGACGGGTTCCAATCGCCGGAAAGACCCGACGGAATGTCGATTGAAACGACAGTGGCATTGGCGTCGTTGATGCGTTGCACTAAAACAGCAAATCCACCTTTTAAGGGGTCGCGCAATCCTGACCCGAAAAGGCCATCGATGATGAGCAGATTACGTTGAAATTCAGGAATATTGAAAGTGCCGATGACTTCTGTGAGGTTTACATCGGGGCAATTAGCCAAACGATTTCTATATTCGGCACATTCGGCAGAGAGTTTGTCCCCGCCAATGTTGAATAGGTAGGCATTTATTTTATATCCTCGCTCTGCGAGCATTGTACCGACCGCTAAAGCGTCGGCTCCATTATTTCCCGGGCCGGCAAAAATGGCGACCGGTTTTGATGTGCGCCAACGCGATGTTATTTCGTCGGTGACGCCTTTTGCTACTCTTTCTATTAGCTCGAGGGATGTAACGCCCTCTTGCTCAATGGTGTAGCTATCTATTTGGCGAATTTCGCTATTTGTAAATATTTTCATTAATTAACGAGCTTGTTGACTACAAATTTACACAAAATTTTCAGCGTATCAAAAAAACTTGCCTTAAGGTAGATGATTTATAAAATTCTTTACGTAAATTTGCACTAATTTACTTTTAATACAATGGAACAGGTAACATATAACGGGCTCACGTTTGAGCCTTATATCCTACGAGAGCAAATCGATAAGCGCATTAAAGAGATTGCAGCAACAATCACCGCTGATTGTGAGGGTAAAAGACCATTATTTATCTGTGTGCTTAACGGAGCTTTCTCTTTTGCTTCCGACCTATTCAGATCGGTTGATTTTGATGCTGAGATTTCTTTTATACGCCTCAAGAGCTACTCGGGAATGGGGTCTACAGGCGTAGTCAAAGAAGTTGTGGGTCTCTCAGAGGATATAAAAGGCCGCACAGTCATCGTTATTGAAGATATTGTTGATACGGGCAAGACAATCAAGCATTTGCTTGAAACGCTTAGCGAAAAGGAGCCTGCGGAACTCAAAGTGGCTACTTTGTTGTTCAAACCCGAAGCTCTCGAAGTTGATGTTAAGCCAGATTACGTAGGCTTTAATATCCCATCTAAGTTTATAGTAGGATTTGGATTGGATATTGATGGATTGGCTCGAAATCTCAATGATATTTATATACTGAAAGGAAACGATTAGTTTTTAATTATATAGCCATGCCCGTCATGGCACAATGCAAGCCTCGAAAGAGGTGATAATATTAACCTTAAAACACGAAAAATGCCGGGTAAAGACACCGACTTTTGCAGAGAAAGCAAGAGCCGAAGTTCATTATTATGTCATTATAAATAAATTTTTATGTCAAATATAATTATATTTGGAGCGCCCGGAAGCGGAAAAGGAACACAAAGTGAATTAATAATCGAGAAATACAATCTTCGTCATATCTCGACAGGGGAGGTTTTGCGCGACCACATAGCACGCAAAACAGAGTTGGGTATTGTAGCTGACTCATATTGTTCTCGCGGACAACTTATACCCGATGATTTGATGATTGAGATTCTGGCTCATACTATAGATAATGATCCTCTTATAGCAACAAGAGGTCTAATTCTTGATGGTTTCCCACGCACTATTCCACAAGCACGTGAGCTTAATCAACTTTTTGCAGTACGTGGGATGAAAGTTGATTATGTGATTGGGCTTGAAGTGCCTGAGGATGAGCTAATCCAGCGTTTGCTGAAACGCGGTCAAGAATCGGGTAGAGCCGATGATAATCTCGAAACTATTAATAAACGTTTGGAAGTTTATCACAATCAGACACTTCCTCTTCGTGATTATTATATTAAAGAAGGAAAATACAATGCAATACAGGCAACCGGGTCGGTAAATGAAATTTTTGATCGCATTGTTGACGTTAT
The DNA here is from genome assembly GCA_017536215.1 of Muribaculaceae bacterium. Classification (GTDB taxonomy): domain Bacteria; phylum Bacteroidota; class Bacteroidia; order Bacteroidales; family Muribaculaceae; genus JAGBWK01. The sequence goes on from JAFXHY010000208.1 coordinate 15,956, forward strand.
AGATGCATAAGAATAGGATATGCAACAACAAAGGGCATGGTCTCGGAGGCCGTGCCCTTTGTTGTTTTTTTTGCTTATAAAGGTTTTAGTATTTTTTTGAGAATAGCGCGTGGAGGAAGTAGTGAATGCGATCAATCAGATTGTCGAATGTGGTAGAGCGGAATACGAAGTATCGTTGCAAAAGGAAATTCCAAAATACAGAAACGACAATCGACGTTGCAACTCGAGCTATAGTGAATCGAATATTTTCATCCATATTCCAAGAGTCAAGCAACGAACTTCCATCGAGAAGGTTTGTCAGCCATTGAGTTCCAAATGTGTTTAAAAGCAGGCTGCCTAACCACACTAAAAAGAATTTGATGCCAATAGCGAGATATGAACTTTCTCGCATTCGGAATGTGAATTTGTAGTTTATGAGGCAGTTGACAACCCCTCCGGCAGTAGCACCTATCATAGCAGAGAGACCGGCGGTCAGCGAGAAGAGTGCATAGAAAAGGAAGCTGACAATGAAATCAGTATATGCGGAGATTTGAGAAGTAATCACCGAACGGAGAAACATGAATATGCCTCCTCCATGCAGAAATTTTGATTTTATCTCTTTTTTTTTCATTGAGCAGCTTGTTCGCGTCGGTAGAAGGCTATTGCTTAATTCCTGTTATGTCGAGCAGATCAGCAAGCGAGGCTATTTGAGAGGGGTGGGTCATGGCATCCTCATCAGGAGTCCACCCTTTACCTTTTAGCCAAGCAGTTTGACATCCGATTGATTCTGCCGGCATAATATCTTTGCGCATGCTGTCGCCCACAACGAGAACTTCTTCAGGTTTCAATCCTAAGGCTATGACTCCGAGAGAGAATATGCGGGCATCGGGTTTGCGCACTCCAACAACTGCACTTTCAATGATGCCTTGGAAATACTGACGTATGCCCATATCGCGGATTACACTTTCAACGTTGCCGTAGAAATTTGAAACAAGTACCATGGGGTAGTGTTCAGCCAATTTCTCAAGCACATTACGCGCAGCATCAACTGAAGTGCGAGCTCGTTGGTAGCAATAATTGGCAATCGGAGAAGCTTTCAGTTGGGCTTCTTCTTGGCTTATTATGCCTCGATTTGCGAGGTCGGAGAGTTCTAACGCCAATTTAATTTCCATGACGTCGAGGAAGGTGTGTTCCGGAAATATATGGCGAGTGCGGGCTAATTCGCGTTCGGCATATACGTAGCTTGTGCGGAATTCCGTTTTGTCGACATCGAGTCCGCAGGCTTTATAGCCATCATAGATTACTTCGCTCCAATGATCGCCAAAGCTATCTATTGTGCCACCATAGTCAAAAATTATGCCTTTTATATTATTCATCATATTTCCCGTCTTTAAGTTTTTGAGTCATATTGCGACAAATTTTTTCGTGGCGAATAACCATGTAGACTAATAGGATGTTGAGCACGGTAAACTCGAATACAAAGTATATCCACGGCATTCTAACGAATAGTGAGATAAATAGAGCGATTACGCGCCAATTGAATGACAGAATGTTGGTGTATTTCATTAAAGGCAAACTCAACATACGGAAGTCGTCTCTAAACTTTTGCGGAATTGCTCCCCCATTGAAACGCTCACGAAGCTCTTTGCGTAGAGCTTGCATTGCCGGGGCCATTTTTTCTTGTGACACGGTGTAGTTGATATAGAAAGCCATAGATGCTTTCTTCCAGAAATTCCCTTTCCACGGAGTTCCTTTTTGTCGCTCATGGAGGTCGTCAACGTTTTCTAATTCACTACCTTCTTTTCCTTTGAGGAAGAAGAGGTGGAATTGTCGGTAGTAGTCGGCCATTGAAGCTTGTTTTGCATGACAAAGACCGGTTGTTACCGCTAAAGTCCAAATTACCCAATGATGCTCGATGAAGAATTCTGAAGTGATGATTTCACGGAAGCATAAAGAGAAGTATATTGTAATGAACCATAAGTCGCCAGCCAGACCATCAAGAATTCGTCCAATGCGAGAATATTGTCCGGTCATACGAGCAAGCTGTCCGTCGGCGCTATCAAATGAATTGGCCCATACGAGCAACACCATGCCGATGATGTTGATCCAAATGTTGTTGTAGTAGAAAGCTACGCCTGCGCCAATGCCAAGGAATATTGAAGCTATTGTAATGGCATTGGGTGTAATGCCCAATCGCGCAGCGAGTTTTGCCCACATATATCCGATAGGGCGATAGAACCATAGGTCGATATGCTCTTCGGTGTCCATAGACTTGAGAGTGTCTTGGTAGGATACCTGCGAAACTTTTTGTTTATCTGATTGAGTTGATTTCTGACTCATATCCTGTATTGTTTACAATAAAATTTAACGTAAAGAAACGTCGGGGTGCTAATCGTTTAGGTTTAGCGATTTTTAATTTCTGACAAAATGAATTTTGCGATATGTGGAGCCGCAGCGTCTCTACAAGGCGCAAAACTTGGCCAATCGTTGAAATCGATGATTCTAATGTCGCCATCGGGAGAAATGATACAGTCTCCACCATAAATTTTAACGTTGAGTACGTCGGATGCTTGTTGGCAAATGTCCTGTAATTTTACTTTGTCGAATTCAAGACCTTTGCTCTTACCGTTGATAGCTTCATGCCCATATTTGCTGTGCCCTTCATCAAATGGATAGAACCAATAGAAGAAGTTGGAATCGGCAACGCCATAAAATTTAATCAAGTCGCCAACGAGGTGCTTATTGATTACGGCGCGTTTGATGCCACGAAGGAAGTATTCTTGAAGGACTTCTTGAGCTTCTTCGGGGTGACGCACGTAGGAAACGTCCTCTTTGTGCATAGCATGAAAATCCCCTCGTTTA
>JAFXHY010000209.1 GCA_017536215.1 Muribaculaceae bacterium
CTTCAAACTGCTGAGCACTTGCTGTAAGTGCTACCATAGCAGCTAAGGTTAGTACCAATTTTTTCATTTTTAATTAATTTATTTTTAATAGATTAAAATGCATTTTCAAGGAAGTTGCAAAGATAGGTATTTATTATGATATAATATAGTTCGTTAACCTTTTTTTTAGCCTTTTTCTTGATTTATAATTTAAGATGCAATATATCGTCACAAAAAAAAGTAGAGAATTACATTAATCCTCTACTTGCAAATATTTTATACTTTTCGGTTAGTTATAATCTAAACGGAATTGGTATCACACATCTCACATGCACATTTTTTCCTCCATGACGTCCTGCAGTCCAACGAGGCATCTCACGAATAATTCTCACCGCTTCATTATCAATGCTGGGTGAAACTGACTTCAACACCTCAATCATCTCAATCAATCCGTTTGGGCCAATCACCACCCCACACAACACACGACCTTGAATTCGTTGTTCTCGCGCATCGGCAGGATATTGGCGAGTTTTGTTAATGAAGTTTACTAATCCACAATCTCCACCGGGAAAAGATGGACACACATCAACATATCCATATTCATACACAGGAACTTCTCCGGCTCGGCTTCCAATATTTACATATTGCATTTGTGCTTGTGCACTGCAGATGCTCATCATTAAAATTATCGAAAAAATTATTTTTCTGACCATTGAGATTTATATGATTGATTAATTTCCGATGCAAATATATACCCTTATTAATTATAAAACAACAAGAAGATACCGATTTTGAGAATGATTATTAATGTTTTAAGTTTATTTACAATGTATATAAATGTAAAAAAACGGCTCTTTTTTATAATAGAACGCCTATTTGTTACGTTATTATCATAGTCAAAAAATGCTCTTTTGTATTTTTTACTTGTGTTTAAATTTCGTATTAATAAAAATTCGATGCAAAATCATTTTATTTATAATATAAAAACTAAAATTGTAGCACTAATTCTCACAAGCGTTATCTCACTGAGCATTAGCGCACAAGATGGATCGGTGGCTTATAATTTTCTGAATATCCCCTCGTCGTCACATATATATGGCCTTGGAGGAGTAAATATCTCAACCGTAGAGGACAACCTCAACACCACCGATCAAAACCCGGCACTTTTAGGTCCCGAAATGGATATGCAATTAGGCATAAACTACATGAGATATGTGGGTGAAACGAATTTTGCAGGCTTAAAATTTGCTAAAAAAGCGTCTGATAGAAGCGCATTTGCTGTAGGAATCCAATACTTTGGATATGGTGAAATGAAATATGCCGATGAAAACGGCGATATATTTGGCACATTTTCACCCAAAGACATCGCTGCCAACGTGGCATACTCACACGACATCAACGACCGTTGGCGCGGTGGTATTAATTTGAAATTTATTCATAGCTCATATGACGAATATACTGCAATGGCTCTTGCAGCCGACCTCGGTGTAAATTATTACAATCCCGACAATGACTTTTCAATGTCGCTCGTTGCTGCCAACCTTGGTGGGCAAATCAAACGTTTCAATGAATCATACGACCGTCTGCCCATTGATGTGAGATTAGGTTTCACTAAAGGATTAGGGGATCTTCCATTCCGTTTATCGGTAACGGCTTGGAACCTCACAAAATGGAATCTTCCATATTATGATGCCGGCGACGGCACATCATCTGATGCTCTTGAATTAAAAGATTCATTTGGTTCAAACTTGTTCCGCCACCTAATATTTGGAGCCGACTTTGTACCATCTGAGCGATTCCGCATATCATTAGGCTACAATTACAAAACACGCACCGACATGAGCACTTACTCCCGTAATTTCTTATCGGGGTTCTCTTTGGGAGCCGGCATAAATGTCAAATCATTTGGCATAGATGTGGCATTGGCTCAACCTCACACCGGAGCAACAACATTTATGGTTAACCTCACTGCCAACCTAAACGATTTTATTAAATAATAACGTTACACATATATGAATAATAATATATCACCCATAACTATTGCCATTGACGGCTACTCTTCTTCAGGTAAAAGTAGCATGGCAAAAGCTCTTGCAAAAAAAATAGGATACAGATATATCGATTCAGGCGCAATGTATCGTGCCGTAACATTATATGCGATGCGCAATAATATGGTTTCGCCTCAACACGAAGTTGATAGCGAAAGGCTAATTGCCGCATTGCCCCAAATCAATATCGATTTCAAAGTGTGTGAAGATGGACAACACACGATGCTTAATGGTGAAGACGTGGAAAAAGAGATACGTCAACTCGATGTATCTAATAACGTGTCGCAAGTAGCAGTTATCCCCCAAATCCGCCATGCTTTGGTAGCTATGCAACAAGCTTTCGGCACAGAAAAAGGGATCGTTATGGACGGACGTGATATCGGCACCACTGTATTTCCCGATGCCGAGCTCAAGATATTTGTTAATGCCTCGGCCGAAACTCGTGCCATGCGACGCCACAAAGAGCTCCTCGACAAAGGTCAACAATCGACCTATGAAGATGTACTTGCCAACGTGATGACTCGCGACCATATCGATGAAAATCGCGAAGAAAGCCCCTTACGCAAGGCCGAAGACGCCATCTTGCTCGACAATTCAAATATGAGCATTGAAGAACAAGACAAATGGTTGATTGACCGATTCAACGAAGTCATTGCAAAATAATACACTTTTAAATGGCATCAATCGAAATCGATAGCAAATCAGGGTTCTGCTTTGGAGTGGTTACTGCAATATGTAAAGCCGAAGAAGAACTTGAGAAGACGGGACGCCTCTATTGCTTAGGTGATATTGTTCACAATAGCGATGAGGTGGAACGATTGCGTCGTAAAGGGCTCATCACCATCACTCATGAAGAGATGCAACAGCTTCACAATGTGAAAGTGCTTCTACGAGCCCATGGCGAACCCCCTGCCACATATGAATTAGCTAAGAAAAACAATATTGAAATAATCGATGCCACTTGTCCCGTAGTGCTACAATTACAACGTCGCATCAAAGAGTCATACACCTCAGCAAACCCACGCCCACAAATCGTAATTTATGGCAAAAACGGGCATGCCGAGGTAAATGGCCTTGTGGGACAAACCAATGGCGAAGCTATCGTAGTTGAAGATATTAGCCAACTTGATAACGTTGATTTAAATAATGATATAGCTCTATATTCTCAAACCACAAAGTCGCTTCAAGGCTTTACTGAAATCATCAACGCCATATCATCTAAGAAATCTCCTCTATCAACATTTAAAAGCTACGACACAATATGTCGCCAAGTTGCCAATCGTGTAGACCACATACGCCAATTCGCATCTAACCACCAATTAGTATTATTTGTGAGTGGTAAAAAATCGAGCAATGGCAAAATATTATATAATGAGTGTCTTTCGGTAAATCCAAACACTAAATTCATCTCAAATGAGAATGAAATTGACCCCGAATGGCTCAATAGCGCCGAAAGCATCGGCATTTGCGGAGCTACATCAACTCCCCGATGGCTCATGGAAAATGTAAAAACGCATGTGAAACGTTTAATCGATTGCAATAATGAATAATTTCGTAGCGATTGATGTTGAAACAGCAAATCATCTCCCCACAAGCATATGTGCAATAGGAGCGGTGAAGGTTATTGACCAACGCATTGTTGATCGTTACTATCATCTTGTAAAGCCCGAACCCAATTGGTATATACGAAGATTTAGCGAAGAAATTCATGGCATATATCCCAAAGATACCGACTCTCAACCATGCTTTGACGAGGTGTGGAGCGAACTTAGTGAATTCATCGGCACTTTACCACTTGTTGCTCACAACAAATCATTTGATGAACGTTGCATTAGAGCGACTTGTCGCACATATCAAATTGACTTCCCCGAAAACGGATTTTATTGCACTCTAAATAAAGCCCGCCGAGAAATTCCTCGTCAGCTATGCACATCGTATTCATTGCCCAATGTATGCGATTTTTTAGGAATCCCTTTTAGTAATCACCACAATGCTTTGGCCGATGCCGAGGCTTGTGCTAAAATAGCAATCTCACTATTATGAAAATTTCAAAATTATTATCTTTACTCATTGCTTCATCAATTCTTTTCATCGCTTCGGCTTGTGAAAGAAATGTAACCATTAAAACAGTAAAACAGTTTCCTAAAATTGAAGAAGTAGCAAAAGAGCATGCTCAACAATTCATCAACCTTCCTACCGAAGGCATGAATACTCAACAAAAACTATTTGAAGTGCGTGCTCATGAACAAGATTTGCGCAAAGAAGGAATGAATGAAGAAGCCGATTACTATATCAAAATGTTTGAAAAGCATCTTAATGACTGTAATCCGGAATTGGCTAAATTGATTATAAAAAAATAATTCATACAAAGAATATGGTTACTTTTCCCAATGCTAAAATCAATATTGGGCTCAACATCATCTCTCGACGCCCCGATGGCTACCATAATATTGAAACAGTAATGGTGCCAATCCCTTGGTGTGATATACTTGAGATTGTGCCTTCGCAAGGTAATGAAACGACATTGACCACCTACGGGCGTGAGGTGAATTGCGAAATGGAAAAGAACCTCGTCGTAAAGGCATATCGCGCAATGGAAAAGCGATATAACCTTCCAGCGGTTGACATATACTTAAACAAAATCATTCCCGATGGGGCCGGATTAGGTGGAGGAAGCGCCGACGCCGCATTCACTCTTACCTCTCTAAATGAATTATTTAATATAGGAGCTTCTAACGCCGAACTTGCGGAGATTGCTGCAACAATTGGCGCCGACTGCCCTTTCTTTATATACAACACCCCTACCCTTGCCACCGGTATTGGAACTGATTTCACTCCTATATCACTTGATTTAAAGGGGTATAAAATTGCGGTAGTAAAACCTCAAGTGAGTGTACCCACTGCCCAAGCATATTCGGGCGTGACTCCGACAATTCCACCCACCTCTCTTTGCGAACTTATTAACACCCCTATTTCTCAATGGCAGAGCCATATTAAAAACGACTTTGAGGATAGCATATTCCCTCTACACCCCATTGTAAAAGAGATTAAGCAACAGCTCATTGAGATGGGAGCTATATATGCATCAATGTCGGGATCGGGATCGGCTGTATATGGGATTTTTGAAGGTGACAAATTGGCAGAGGAAGATTCCATTAAATTCGACCTATGTGACATCTTTGTAGGAAATCTATAATTTATTAACATATTTGAATTTTGGCAACCTTTTTGATATAAAGGTTGTTGAATTTATATTGAATAAAGAATAAAAACTTCCATTATAATGAGTAAAAAAGACGAACCTCAAGTTGAAGAGATTATAAATGAAGAAAAAGAAGTAGTTGCTGATATTGACAATGAAAATATCGACAATGAAAATTCAGTATCAGAAGAGAATGAAGAAAACCTCTCTGAAACCGACCAATTAAAGCAACAACTCGAAGCATCAAAAAAAGAATATATGTTTTTGATGGCCGAATTTGATAATTTCCGCAAACGCACCATCAAAGAAAAAGCCGAAATAATTCGTAATGCTACCGAGAAAGCAATGAAAGATTTGCTTCCTGTGGTTGACGATTTTGAACGTGGACTCTCAGCTATGGCTGAAACAACCGACGCCGCAGCGGTTAAAGACGGAATGGATTTGATTTATAACAAATTCATCAAATATCTCGAACAAAATGGGGTCAAAGCAATCGAAAGCACAGGTACTGATTTCGATACAGAACTTCATGAAGCTATTGCGATGGTTCCATCTCCCGACGAATCACAAAAAGGCAAAGTTATTGATACTGTAATGAAAGGTTACACTATCAACGACAAGGTAATACGCCATTCTAAAGTCGCTGTAGCACAATAATTCTACCTCATAATTAACACTCTGACTTCAACTATGAATAAAAGAGACTACTACGAAGTGCTTGGTGTGAGCAAAAGCGCCACAGCCGATGAAATAAAAAAGGCCTATCGCAAACTCGCAATTAAATATCACCCCGACAAAAATCCCGATGACAAAGAGGCCGAAGAAAAATTTAAAGAAGCTGCCGAGGCTTATGATGTATTGAGTAATCCCGATAAGCGTTCACGTTATGACCAATTTGGTCATGCAGGGGCTCAAGGCGCCGGAGGATTTGGTGGCTTTGGAGGATTCTCAATGGACGACATCTTCTCGCAATTTGGCGACATTTTTGGTGGACACTTTGGTGGATTTGGAGGAGCTACCGGTGGACGTCGTCAACGTCAACGCCGTGGGAGCGACCTTCGCATTAAAGTATCTCTAACGCTTGAAGAAATTGCAAAAGGGGTTACCAAGACTCTTAAAATACCCACAATGGTGAGTTGCGAGCATTGTAATGGCACCGGTGCTAAAAACGGGTCAGCTTATAGCACTTGTTCTACTTGTAACGGGTCAGGAGTGATTCGCCAACGCCAACAAACTATATTGGGAGTGATAGAATCAACTGTTCCTTGTCCTCACTGTGAAGGTAATGGTAAAACCATCACTGACAAATGTGACAAATGTCATGGCGAAGGTGTAGAACGCAAAGAACAAACTGTTTCCATTAATATTCCCGCAGGTATTGCCGATGGCATGAGCGTCAGAGTCAATGGTAAAGGAAATGCCGCTCGCCGTGGAGGTGCAAGTGGAGATTTGCTTGTTGTTGTTGAAGAAATTCAACACCCCGAATTGATTCGCGATGATAATGATGTAATATATAATCTCATGCTCGACGTGGTTACTGCAACACTTGGTGGCTCGGTAGAAGTTCCAACAATATCGGGTCGAGCAAGAGTAAAAATTGCCCCGGGAACTCAACCCGGCAAGATTCTTCGCCTACGAGGAAAAGGGTTACCATCAGTTAATGGATATGGCACAGGTGATCAACTCATCAATATAATGGTATATATCCCTGAGCAACTCAACAGCGAAGAACGCAAAGCATTCGAATCACTCAAAGACGCTGAAAATATCACTCCATCTGACGATACTAAAAACCGCATTTTCAGCAAATTAAACCATATGTTTGATTAATTGCAACAACATGATATTTCTATAAAGGTGGCCAAATGGTCACCTTTATTATTATATGTGTATTAGATATACATCTATTCGTTTTGAGAAAAATTGACCAAAAATTGTTAGCAAAAGAACAATATAAATGCTAAAAATTTGTTAATTCACATAACATAATTTAATATTTATGCATACCTTTGTGCCGTTTTTGATTAATTAAATGTATTTTATGAAAAAAATTATTTTTTCTACCCTCGCTTTTGCAGCATCGTTGACGATGATGGGCGAAGGTTATCAAGTAAACACTCTCAGTGTTAAACAAGAAGGTATGGGTCACACAGGTGTTTCCCAAAAATTAGGTTCTGAAAGTATGATATTCAACCCTGCAGGTATGGGGTTCATGGACAAAACAGTTGACCTTTCAGCAAGCGTAAGCCCCATTTTCTCTACAGCAACAGCTACTCTTGAAGATGGCAGCAAATACGAAACAAACAACGACGCAAGCACTCCATTCCAAATTAGTGGTGCTTTCTCGATCTACGACAATCTTAAAGCCGGTATCACAATCAACACTCCTTATGGCAGTGGTATCGACTGGACCGACAATTGGCCCGGCGCAACATTCAACCAATCAACTAAACTTCAAGTATTTAACATTCAACCCACAGTTGCCTACAAGATACTCCCTAACCTATCGGTTGGTGCCGGATTGATGATTGCTTGGGGTAGCGTCGATTTAAACAAGGGATTACTAAATGCATCATCTATTAATACAATTATCCCTGGAGTTGTTCAACAAAATTTAATTGCAAATGGCATACCTGCTGAAATGATTACTCCCGAGCTAATCAACAAATATGCCGCAGAAATGTATTTAAATGAAGAAATCACTCCTGCATCTGTTAACCTTAAAGGAAATGCTGAAATTGCAGTTGGCTTCAACGTTGGTGCAATGTGGGATATCAACGACAAAATAACCATTGGTGCAAGCTACAAATCTAAAATGGATATGAAAGTGAAAGCTGGTGATGCAAAAGTTTCTTACAACATCCCAAATGAAACAGTTGCAGGCGTTGTAAAATCACAACTCAACCTACTTAACAACACCAATTTTGCCGCTCAACTCCCAGCCGTATCTCAATTAACGTTTGGTGTATGCTACAAACCTATCAACCGCCTCAAATTGGCTTTTGATGCACAAATGAGTGGTTGGAGTGCATATGAGGAATTGGCAATTGACTTTGTTGGATTAGACGCTCCATTTGACCAAAAAATCGCTAAAAACTACAGTGACGCATGGGCATTCCGTTTTGGTGCGGAATTTGCAATGACAAATCGTCTTGATCTTCGAGCTGGTTTTATTGTTGACACAACTCCAGTTGATGAAAACAACTTCAACCCTGAAACTCCAGGTATGACACGCTATGAACCAACTATAGGTCTATCATTCCGTCCTATCAAAAACCTTTCAGTTGACCTTGCATTCACTTACATTGCAGGCGATGCACGTAAAGGGTCTATTGAATCTACCGATTTCTTAACTAATCAACCAAACAAATTCTCTGCGGAATACGATCTCGAGGCATTGATTCCTGCTATCGGTCTTAGCTATTCATTCTAAGAATCCCCTTTAATAGATTTTTCATATCATTAACTAAGGAGTGGTGTTAATTCATCACTCCTTAATTTTTATGTAATACGATATGTCATTATAGTGTTGCACAAACACGAGAGATTAATTAAATTTGCACGATGGAACAACAACAATCATCTTCAAGAACATCTACCCGTTTTCGACAACGAAAGCCACCTCTATATGATGTGGTTATACACAACGACGACTATACTACAATGGAATTTGTGGTGAAAATTCTTGTTGAGATATTTAATAAAAACATCAATGAAGCCACTCAACTAATGCTTTACGTTCATGAAAAAGGTGAAGCTACTGCCGGCACATATATTTATGACATTGCTCACTCTAAGGCGAATAAAGCGATAACACTTGCCCGTGCCGAAGGCTTCCCATTACAACTCACCGTAACAACACATAAATAATCATACAATCTAATAAACAATGCCCAATAAAGATATAATACTATCGCCATTTGCAAGAGAGATACTCAACGATGCACGTTTGATTGCCACAACTATGTGTCATGAATTTGTGATGCCCGAACATTTTATTATAGCAGTATGCCGACTTTGCATCGAAAATGATACAAACAACCCATTTCTCAACGATTTTAAATTTATCGCCGACCAAACACAAGAAATCGTATTAGAGCTTGTGCCAAGGAGTGAGGATTGTACCGAACCATCATTATCAATCCTTATGAACAAGGCGATTAAAGAGGCTATTAAAATCGTTCAACACGAAGGTGATGTTCCCGTTCCTGCCACTGCTATTATTATCGCCATTATAAACACCCCCGACAATCTTTGTAACAGCGTCATTTCTAATAACATTTCCGACAAAAAATTAAGCGAAATGCTCACATATTTAATGAGCATAGACGGCCAGAGCCTTCGCGGATATGATGTTGAAAACAATATAAATTGGGATAATACTTCTACCTATGATGCGTCATCTACTGAATGGATGAAATACATCACCGACCTCAATCCTCTACGTGGTAATAACGCAAAAGCAATCATTGGGCGAAACAACGAGATGAACCGCTTGGCTCAAGCATTGTGTCGTTGCAATAAAAACAATGCTCTCATTGTTGGAGAATCAGGTGTTGGGAAATCTGCTATTGTAAAAGGATTTGTCGTCAAACTCGATAGTTTCCCCTCAAAAATCTCCCAACTTCCCGTTTATGAATTATCTATCCCATCAGTCCTCGCTAATGCCCAATATCATGGAGAGATCGAACAGCGCATCACCTCGGTGATGAACGGCATCAAAGCCTTGGGTGGCGGCATTATAGTAATCGACGATATCCACTCACTTGTAGGGAGCAAAGGTGATGCAAATGGTTCAAGAGATTTAACCGGATTATTTATGCAGTATCTTGATGACGAGAACTTGCGTTTTATCGGAATCACCACATTTGAAGATATTACACGACATCTTGATAGCCACTCTCGTTTCTTGCGACGATTCCGACGAATTGATGTTGAAGAACCTACTCAACAAGAAACGATAGAGATTCTCACAGGAGTCAAGAATAAATACGAAAAGTATCACAACATTCGCATATCTCCCGGAGTGATTGATCGCATTGTAAAACTTAGCAAACGTTTTCTTTCAGGGAAAGCCCTTCCCGATAGCGCTATCGACATTCTTGATGAGGCCGGTGCTTATCGCGAATTAAACCCTATTCAAGGAAACAAAAAACAAACCATCAATAAAGACCTCATCGACTCGATTGTAGCTCAATTAGGCAATGTAAAAACTAAGATTATCGACGATAACGACACTACCCCACTTCGCAACCTTGAAAAGAATATGCGCAATAGCATATTCGGTCAAGATGAAGCTATAAAGCAAGTCGTAGAAGCGGTTCTTACAGCCCGCGCCGGACTGACCGATGAGCACAAACCTCAATCATCATTACTTTTTGTCGGCCCCACTGGTGTCGGAAAAACCGAGGTCGCAAGAGTCGTTTCAAATGAATTGGGCATACCTCTACACAAATTTGATATGAGCGAATATTCCGAACGCTATAGTGTGTCGAAACTTATTGGTTCATCTCCCGGATATGTTGGATATGAAGAAGGAGGTAGACTCACCGAGGCTGTTCGCAAGAATCCTCATTGCGTGTTACTCCTCGATGAAATAGAAAAAGCCCACGAGAAAGTTTTCGACACATTGCTTCAAGTGATGGACTATGCCTCGCTAACCGATAGCCGTGGCCGAAAGGTTGATTTTTCTCATGTTATTTTAATCATGACCTCTAATTCAGGCGCTCAATTTGCCAAACAGGCAGGAGTGGGATTTGGGTCAACTGTTACTACCGGACAAGCTATGCTATCGGAAGTAAAAAAGACTTTTAAACCCGAATTTATCAATCGTCTATCAAGTATCGTTGTATTCAATGATATGAATCTCGATATGGCTCGATTGATTCTCGACAAAAAGATCTCAGAGCTCAACTCTCGATTAAATGAACGCAACATTGAAATCACGCTCACTAATGATGCCCGGGAATGGCTCCTCAAAAACGGATTCTCGGCCAAATATGGAGCACGCGAAATTGAGAGAGTAATTACTCATAACCTCAAGCCTCTTCTTGTCAAGGAAATTCTTTTTGGCAAACTATCAAAGAAAAGTAAAGGCGTTGCCGAGATTTCAATTTCCAACGATCAACTATCGTTAACTCTAAAAAAATAGTTGATATGATATTTCAACTATGTGATGAATTAATATTTCCCGATCCATATCTTGGCGAGGAAGATGGGTTGCTTGCTGTAGGAGGCGATCTTTCTACCGAAAGATTACTATTAGCCTATTCTAATGGAATATTTCCATGGTCTGACTTCCGTCGCGACCAACGCTTGTGGTTTTGTCCTCTGCAACGTTTTGTAATATTTCCTAACGAGATTCACATCTCACACTCTATGCGTTCTCTAATACGCAAACAACGCTATAACGTTACAATCAACAAAGATTTTGAAGGCGTTATAAGTGGGTGCTCCGAAAAACGCTACAATGAGCCAGGAGCATGGTTGGGCGAAGAGATGATTGAAGCCTACACCCGCTTGCACCACGAAGGCTGGGCTGCAAGTGTCGAAGTGTGGGACGGCGATAAGCTTGTGGGTGGACTATATGGAGTATTAATGGGTAATTGTTTCATTGGCGAGAGTATGTTTTCACGAGTGCCAAGCGCTTCGAAACTTGCCCTTATAGCTCTCGCCCATTGGATGGAACTTAATGGAGGCACACTCATCGACTGCCAACTCGAAACGCCTCACCTCAAATCAATGGGAGGTCGATTTATCCCCTATGACGAATATATGTCGTATCTGCAAGCCGATGATGATGGTGCTAAATATGAAGTCGATGATGATTATGAAGCTTAATCAGGCATAAATCTTGAATATTTTCCACACATCAATTCCATAATATCATTTACCTCTAATTTTTCACTCAAAAAAATAAAAAAAATTACAACCACCAACTATCTAACAATCAACTCATAGCAACTAAATTCACAATTTTGCCGTAAAAAAACAACAAAAAAACATTCCGATAAATTTGCACATGTAAAAAAAAGTGTCTACCTTTGCATCGCATTTGAGGGAAAACCTTAGTGCAAATAAGGTAGATTCGCTAGCTCAGCAGGTAGAGCACATCCCTTTTAAGGATGGGGTCCTGGGTTCGAGCCCCAGGCGGATCACTTTAGGGTCACAAATTTTGACCGCAAGAGCCACCCAATCGGGTGGCTCTTTTCGTATATATACCTTTGATTTCAAGCACTTAGCAATTTTAGCAATCGCCTATTGTTAAGAAAGTTAAATATTTCTGTGCTAAATTTTCTTGGTACTTTTTAGCATTTTGTAGGCTCGTTTTAGCACATTATCTTTGCATCAAAATCACGATGATTCTGCTTGGTGTACCGCAAAAGTGTACCGGATTAAGGCTGCTGCAAGTCCTCGTCTGTATCAGCCTTTTACGAGGAACCGATATATTTTGGTACACATTTCGGTACACTCGTGGTACACTTCGGTACACTTTTACAGCTGTGTGTACCTGCCAAAAAGAGATAATAACTTCAAAACACTTTTTAACAATGGCGACAACACCTCAAGTCAGAATATTATTCGACCGCCGCAAACGCGCGACGGCGACCGTTAAGGGAACAGTAGAAATAGAAGTGGTATCTAACGGCGAGCGTCTGCGCCTCTCCACAGGTGTATGCGTACTGCGTCAGCAGTGGAAAGGCGGCTCCGTTATCAATCATCCCAAAGAAGCAGAACTCAACAAGAAAATCCGCGAGATGTACGACGACATCTTCGCCCGGCTCTCCACTATGGTAAAGAGCGGCATCATCGACCTGCAACTGCTCAAAGGGAGCAAGGCACGTGTCGTGGAAGAAAAGGACGATTTTCTTGTATGGCTCGAACAGCGCATCATGATACGCGGAGTGACCGAGCCGACACGTCGACAGCATCTGGTAATGCACCGTTGCCTGAAAGAGTTCGGCATGATACGCCGCTTCGAAGACCTCAATACGCGAAACATCAAGCTTTGGGACGACTTCATCCGTACCAAAGTGTCAGCTCAATCATCGATACACGGCTACCACAAGCGACTGAAACCCTACGTTGTCGAGGCTATACAGCTCGGTCTGATAACTTCCAACCCATACGAGAATATGCGCATACCGCGCGGACATTCCGAGGGCATCAAGTTCCTGTCAGAAGAAGAACGCGACCGCATAGCCGACCTTGAATGTTACGGTCCCGTCGAGAAAGCCCGCGACCTGTTCATCTTCGCTTGCTACACCGGCCTGTCATACACAGACCTTGTGAAAATCCGCAAGGAAGACCTCATCAAAGAGGGTGACGACTACTGCATCAAGGACAAACGGCAGAAGACGAAAGTCCCCTATACCATCGTCTTGCTTCCGCAAGCAATGGATATTCTGAAAAAGTACAACTTCTGCCTCAATATCATGTCTAACCAAAAGTGCAACGAGAACCTGAAGCTCATCGCACAGATGGCAGACATACACATCAACCTCACCATGCACGTCGGACGGCATACATTCGCAACGTGGGCACTCAGCAAAGGCGTAGGCATCGAAACCGTAAGCAAGATGCTCGCTCACACCACAGTCACAATGACCGAGAACTATGCAAAGGTTCTCCAGTCCTCAGTCTATCAAGGTTACAATGTACTCAAATCGGCGGCAAACGGTTAAACTGCGCCCAAATCAGCACGACAACGCCCGATCGGACTCTCTGCTCCGACCGGGCGTTTTACTTGTTCTATGCCTTCTCCAATTCTTTTATTTCAGAACGCAGTTTTTTCAACTCATCGCGTATCTGTCTGTTCTCAATCTCTATCTTCTGCAAGTAGTCCATGACAAAGTTTATTACATTTGTCTGCCCCTCAATAATTCTTACGAGGCTTTCATTATCGAGCGAAAACGGATTTGACTGCTCCGGCTCAACTGCGGAAGTGTCGCTGCTGTCATTCACAATCATTTCACCCTCGCCTCTCAGAAGCCAGTCAACATTGAGCTTCGGGCTTAGTGAGCAGAGCTTCCGCACAAATCTGTCTGAAATCTTGCCGTTTCCGCTCATTATCGTGGAAACTACACATGGATTGTACTGCATCTTCTCGGCAGCATCCTTTTGAGATAGGATTATGCGCTCGTCCTTTAGCCAAGCGATAATCTTCTTTGCCCTGTTTCTTATTTCATCGTCCATAATAACGTAGCAATCATTTAGGTTTTCATTTGGCTTATACATTGCTTTCTTAAAACGGATTTAGACGCAAACGGTTTAGCACAAATTATTTGTAGCCATATTTTGATGCACCTAAATTTGCCTAATAAAAGCTATCACAAAGTTAGTAATAAATTTATTTACAAAGAAATTTAGGTAAATTTAGTTTCTTAAAACTCAAAATATGCCTGACGATAACCGCATAAACAACCGCCTCCGCAGAATAGAAAAGTCCATCGATGAAATACTGAACAAGATGTCAGAGTTCATCGAAAGCTCAAAAATTCCCGACAGGCTGATAAGCACGGAAGAAGCAGCCGAATACCTCGGAGTAAGCATCGAATGTGTGCGAAAGGAAATTCGAGCCGGAAACCTCCCGGCAGAGAAAGGACCCCGAAGTTACCGCATCTCGCTTCGTAGTGTATTGGAACGTGTTGGGATTGATGATCTCCGCACTTTTCAAAAAAAAAGCTGAGTACATCAATCCTACAAATACCCGATTACAGAATGAACACTTACGAAATCCGAGAAATCGAATCAAAACGCCTTCGGGAGTATTTGGAAACGCTGTCTACAACAGAACACCGTTTCTTTGTCTCCGATGTCATCGAGAAGTGTGGCAGAGGCATGAGCAAAAAGACTTTCTACAACTGGAAGTACGGTCTGTGCCGTATTCCTCTTTTTGCCAAGAAAATCATCGAAGAAACAGCCGGGCAGACAATCTTTATATGGTCGCCGGAATTTGAATAACCCTTAACTTCAGAACAATATGACAGTAAAAGAGGAATTAGAGGCGGCTATCCAGCGTATAGCCGAGGACTTCAAGACAGACCGTATAGCGGTGATAGTGTGCATCGAGGGTCAGCCTCAGTGGTGCTCGATGATGGGCTTCCGCCACCCGTTCAGCCCTATATGCACCATCGCAACCGTGATTTCCACCAAGGACGTAATCGAAGCTATCATCGGTTACGCTTACGAAACGTCTAACAATGAAGCGAAAGGAGTATAGCCATGCCGTTACCGATGGAAGACAACCACAACAACGAGATTAAGTATGACGAGACCGGCGATTTCGTTTGCTATCTGCTCACACTCGATAGAGGGGAACACGCAGAGTTCATCAAGCGCGTTGCATATTCTTGCGGTGTGCCGCGCTCCGTAGTTTATTCGTGGAAATATATGTGCTGCCGCATCCCCACTTATGCCAAGGAGATAATCAACAAGATTGCCGGTGTCAAAGTATTTCGTGATGTATGATAAGGAATAAACCGAACATCGACCCCGATAAGAAGTATAACGTGAAGGAGGCTTGCTTCGAGCTCGAAATTTGCGAGGACACCCTGCGCAAATATCGTGACAGCGGTCTAATCACCTGCATACACATCACGAGCCGCGAAATATACTATCCCGGCTCTGAGCTGCTTTCTTTGTGGGAGTCAGTGCAAAAACGCAAGAAACATGATTGACAAGACCACAATAGAAAGAGTGTTGCAGAGCGTTGACATCGTCGATGTTGTCTCAGAACACGTTACACTCCAAAGGAAAGGCTCTCTATATTGGGGCTGCTGTCCGTTCCATTCGGAGCGGACGCCCTCGTTTGCCGTCAGCAAGGCTCGCGGTACGTTCACTTGCTACGGCTGCGGAGCCCACGGTGATGCCGTGGAGTTCGTGCAGAAGCTCGATAACCTCACTTTCCCCGAGGCCATAGAGAGCCTTGCCAAGAAGTGCGGCATACAGGTGATGCACGAGCAACGCGAGCGCACCGACGAGGAAATCGAGGCGGCAAGACATCGTGAGAGTCTGTTGGTCGCTGTCACAGTGGCGCAGCAGTTCTTCATCGAACAACTGCAAGCTGAAAGTAAGGAAGCGGATGCCGCCCGGCAATACGCTTACGGTCGTTGGGGCGAGGAATACTGTAAGTCGGTCGGCATAGGCTATGCTCCCGATAGTTGGGATGCCTTGCCGGAATATTGCCACAGTCGCGGTGTGGACGAAGCCCACCTCAATGATGCCGGTCTCGTGAAGTTCACCGACAAATCCCGGAAGCATTATTCATTCTTCCGTGGTCGCATCACTATCCCAATCCGTGACCGCTATGGCAAAATTATATCCTATACCGCACGTTACTTCGGTGACGACCCCGAACAGCAGAAGTATCTCAACACCGCCAACACACCCATATTCGAGAAAGGCAATACCGTATTCGGACTGAATGAAGCAATCCGCCAAGCCGGACGAACAGGCCGCTTTATCATTGTCGAGGGTGCGCCCGATGTTCTCCGTATGCACTCCGATGATGTAGGACTGACGGAGACGGTCGCCACCCTCGGCACGGCATGGAGCGAAAAGCAGTTGAAACAACTGCAACGCTACGCGCCGAGTCTTTGCTTCATTCCTGATGCCGACCCTCCGAAAGAGGACGAGCATTATGGCCCCGGTATAAAAGCCGTGATGAAGAACGGTCTCGCCGCCATGCAGATAGGCTTCTCCGTATCAGTCAGGGAGATACCCGTCAGTGAGGACGGACACAAACAAGACCCGGACAGTTTCATTACCGGCTGTGACATCTTCAACTCGCTTGAAGATGTGCATTTTGCCGTATGGTACGGAAAGAAACTGCTCGGTGCTTGCGATACCGATACGGAGAAAGTACAGGCTCTTAACCGTATCTGCCGCGAGGTGCTTGTGCTCATCAAGGACGAGACACTGCTCAACTGCTGCATTGAATCACTATCAAAGATCTTCGGCAAGCTCAAACTTTGGCGCGATGCCTTGCAGAACAGCCGCCAACAGATACGTCAGGAAGCCGCCCGTAAGGAGCGCGAAGCACTCAGCGAGGAACAGTCGGCTATGCGCGAACTCGGTATCATCGTCCGCAACCGTTGCTATTGCTCCTATTCCAAGGAGGGTGAATTGGAAAGGTGGAGCAATTTCCTGATGGAACCGCTTTTCCATATCATAGACGGCGACAATGCTATCCGCATCTTCCGCATCGTCAATGACAAGGGCGTGAAGCGCGAAATCGAGCTGAGACAGGATGAACTTGTCTCTTTGGCTCGTTTCCAACAACGTATCGAGAGTTTGGGCTACTTCATCTTCAAGGGTACTCTCGCCAATCTGCTCAACCTCAAGGAATATCTCTATTCCATCACCGACAGTGCGGTGCAGTTGAGCAAGATGGGCTGGAATACTGCAGAGGAGGTATATGCTTTCGGTGACGGCATATTCGCCGATAACGTGCTTTACGAGGTGAACGACCTCGGTATCGTCAAGATTGGCGACCGCACGTTCTATCTCCCGGCATTTTCCAAAATGCACATCGAACAGAAAGACGCTTACCAGTTCGAGCGCAGCTTCTCATGCCGGCAGCATGGCGAAGTGTCGCTATACGACTATGTGCAGCGCATGGTTACGGTATTCGGTGACAATGCAAAGGTCGGCTTCGCCTTTTTGCTTGCCACTCTCTTTTTGGACGTTGTTAAACAAACATCCAAACGCCTCGCCCTGCTTAACATTTTCGGACGCAAGGGTTCGGGCAAGACGGAGTTAGGCACAGCTCTTATGTCGTTCTTCATACGGCAGAACGACCCGCCCTCGCTTGCCACTACCTCGATGGCTTCTCTTAATGAAATGCTGTCGTGTGCCGAGAATAATCTCGTGCATCTCGACGAGTATAAAAATGAAATCGACTTCCGCAAGATTGAGTTGCTCAAACAGATATGGGGCGGCAGCGGTCAGACCAAAAAGAATATGGACGGCGACAAAAAGGTGCAGCGCACTTTTGTACGTTCCGGCGTGATACTCACCGGTCAGGATGCACCGACACGTGACGATGCTCTTTTCTCTCGCGTCATTCACCTATCCTACTCGCAGGTTACGTTCAGCAAGGAGGCCAAACGTAACTTCGAGGAGTTTCAGGCTATCAGCGCACGGGGTGTGTCACACCTTACCGTGCAGCTGCTGAAACTCCGCAAACTGTTTGAGACAGACTATGCCGCCCACTATGCCACCTGCAAGCGTGAGCTGATGGCGGTGCTTGCCGAGGACAGCATCGAAGACCGACTGCTCAACAACTGGCTCGCTCCGCTTGCTGCGTTCCATACGGTGCAGACTTCACTCCGACTTCCCATTGATTATCTCGACCTGTTCAACATCTGCGTCGGCGGCATACGCCGTCAGAACGAGCAGTTGAAGAAGAACTCCGACATTGCGGTGTTCTGGTCGATGCTCGACTCCGGCCACATGCTGGGGCGCATTGTTGCCAAGAGCCATTTCGCAATCAAGGTGCAGTCCTCGTTTAAGCGCGTTGACGGCGATGTTATCGACTTTGGACGCAACAAGTCTGTTCTATACCTCAATTATCAGAATGTTATCGCCACGTTGGGGCAGCGTGTCAACGGCTCAAACATCGTAGGCAAGCTCGACACCGTCTCGCTCGACTCTTATCTGCGGACGCATCCGGCGTTCCTCGGCACGAAACAATACCGCTTCCGCGTTCTGCTGCCTAACGGTACGCCTGATTATACCTTTGAAACTCGCGATGGCCGTTCCATTCGTCGCGTTAAAGAGGTGCGCCCTATGGCTTTCGTTTTCGATTATGAATTGCTCAAAGAGAGTTACGAGATTAACCTCGAAACTCAGGAGCGCAACGAAAACGATGCCTCGGACGATGATGTCGAGGACGAAACGCTCCCGGAACAGCCCGAAGAAACGGCATCTCCACAATCAACATTATTCGAGCAAGAGGAGTCCGAGGTGCCGTTTTGACGCAGTTCTCCCCATTACCTATTACTAACAAATGCCGTGAAAATTTGACCCCACGGCATTTTTTATGATGTTTTTTCAAAATATTTTTTTGCTTGCTTCGGAATTTCAGCGAGTCGAAATTTCGGCAAGACAATTCAGCCAACTTAGACAACGCAACATATCTGCAAGTTACAGCGATTTTTGCCGTGCCAAAGCCTTGACACGTTTAGACAAAATCGCAGAGCTTTCGGGTTCAATAGCCGAAAATAGACAACAAAAGCCACTATATAGATATATGATTTTTGACTGACAAAATTCTATATCTTTATATATGAGCGGCTTATCTTCGTTGCTTCTCTTTCGGCTATTTGTCTGATTTCGCTACCCCTACAATATCCTCGTATGTGCGCGAGGCATTTTCTCTCGCTCTCGTTATTCTGTCGCTCCACGTTCCCGACTTTCGGCAACGCAATAGCCTGATAAATAGGATAAATCGCTGATTATCGGTAATTTTGCATATAGAAAGTTACCGATTATGAGCGAAATTTGCATCTACTTGCCACTTGAAGATTACCTCGCCCAATGGTTCATACATGAACAGGGGGGCGAGGTGCCGGTGCATCTTCTGCGTGGGTCGGTAGAGAGCAAGATTCTCGAAAACTATCTAATCGCCCGTCCGCAAGATGAATTGCCGGAGATCTGCCACTGCGGCAAACTCCCAATCGCAATTCCATACTTCCGCTACCGGCCACCGGCTACTTATAATTTTCTGCCTCGCCGTGCAATGGCTTCGCTCCTTAGCATCATTCGCAGTCGCTTTGATGTTGTGCTGTGGAGCGAGTTGCACCATTTCGGCAAGATAGACAAGCGTCAGGATAACCTGATTTATGCCTTCATGGAGAAGCACGGCATCGAACAGACGGAGAAGAACTGGAACGCAATTGCCAAACGCTACCAACGGCAGCGCAACATCTATCTCCACCGTGAACGTGCTAAAAAACAATATTTGCGCAAAAAAAGTAATTGATTTCAGCGCATCTAAAATTCAATTATGCTATTTCTGCTATAATGAGAAAAAATACCCAGATATTGCCCGGCGTGAAGTCAATCGGTTGTGTCGATTGTCTGAAGCTCGTTGATAACGTCGCTTTGCGCGGCATCTGTCGGATGCCTGTGCCGGTTATGACCGATGTACAGATGGTCGAAGTATTCGACGAGGCGGAGTGTTCGTGCAAGACGGAGCGCGACAATCGGCAGAATACCGATACTGCCTCGCTGAAATTCCTTGCGCCCGAACTGCTGCCTATCCATCTGCACCTCGGTTTTGTCGTTACAGACGTGAACGACAAGCAATATCTGATTGGGGCTAAGGAGCCGCCTTATCCCCAAGTGAAAGTCGAACAGCGTTGTGGTCTGCCTTCCGGCGATGGCGCTGGGTTCTTCTACGAAATTACCCACATCGCCTTGAAGTCACTTGTTCCATGCACCGCAACGCTTTATCCTGAAACTTGATTTTACCGTTCCCAAATCGTCATACAGATTTTGAAGTTTGATTGCCGCCGGTCTGAGAAGATAGGCGGTAATTTTTTTTGCGGCGGAGAAAAAATTTTTATTGGAAAGCGAGAGCCTCTCTTGCGAGCGACACCCTGCGTCGGGTCAGGAACCTCGGTCAGCGGTGGCGGAACACGGGTGCGCCTAAGTTGCAGCCCCATAAACAGGACGGCAGCATAATCAAAGGGGAAGACCGCCCATTTTCGTAGCTTTTTTTCTTTGATGTAAGGCAAGTGTCCCGTTCTTCACAGTAGCCCTTCGGGTGTCGGAGTCTGTAACACTCCATAGCATCGAGTTTTCGGCTCGTGCTGAGCCTATCGCATCTTTCAGAGTTGAAATCATCCTCTATGAAGCCTTCGTTGATGCCGTTGAAAGCACAGCCCAAACCATCGGCTCTTTATCGGGTCTACCCATCTGCGTGAGCCTTGCAGATTATTGGTGTCGCGCATCGAGCCGCAACGGTCTATCCACGGACGGCACCGCCGCCATTGTACTTGCCAACATTGTAAGTACCGACATAGAGTGTCGCTGATTTGTCTGCGCCGCTCTTGTTACTCCGGCATCCTCGGTCGGGGTCAGTCGTTCCGCCTGTACGTGGCGGCTTCGCCACTCTCCGTGAGTCTTATTCCCTGCTTTCCATCTTTCATCTCCGTTTCCATTCTCCGGGTATCACTCCAGGCTCATTGTCATTTTTCCTGCACAAAGTTAGTAAGGTCATTCACCGGCGAAAGGGCAAGTTTGCACTCCGTGTTCCTCCGTTTTTCGCTTCGTTGCAAAACGGCAATCACCCTTGCGCCCTCGGTTCACTTTCGACCTCACTTTGGTTTGTTTGTAAAAATTAAAACAATGAACCATACGTTAAACCCATCAATTTCAACTACAATGAGATTACAATTCGGAGAACTCAACATCACTCCAAGAGTCGTGAACCGACTCCACGAACTGGACTTCACTGTCCCAGAACTCGAAGATGCCATCGCTGACCACAAGAGCAGCTGCGACGGCGAACCCTCTGTCTACGTCGGTACTTACGGCAAGTACAACAACGGCTCGCTCTGCGGCCTGTGGATTGACCTCAGCAGCTTCGACGACTACGACGATTTTATCAATTTCTGCAAGGCTATCCACGCCGACGAGGAAGACCCGGAGCTGATGGCTCAGGACTTCGAGTGCTTCCCACGGCAGTGGTACAACGAGGGATTCATGGACGAGGACGACTTCAACCATATCCTCGAATACTCTCAGATGTGCGACAAGCATGGCACAGAGGCCGTCGATGACTATATGGAGTATTACGACGACTTCGACAGCTTCGATGAAGCCTACTGCGGAGAATGGGACAGCGAAGAGGACTTCGCCCGTAGCATCATCGATGAGTGCTACGACATTGAAAAGTCAATGGGCAATCTCGCCAATTACTTCGATTACGAAGCCTTCGCTCGCGACCTGTTTATGTGGGACTACAACATGGGCGCACACAATCACGTGTTCCGCCGCCTCTGACCCCTGACCCGACGACTTCGGGAGTCACTCGCAAGAGTGGCTCTCGCTGCGTTGTTTATGCTTTTCGAGGAGCTTTCCCTATAATATATCGCTTCGTTAAGTATTCATTTATTGCTTGAAGCGAATAATTATTTAGAGGAAGTTCATTTAGATTTTTATATGTTTCTTCCGCAAACATTTCAGCTCTAACTTGTGCTTTGTTTGCTAATTGAAAAAAAGATTCTTCTTCTGTTTCACAGAGCCCTCCAGTTCCGTTTGGGACAAGACTCCCATGTTGATATAATTTCAAAGCATCTTTCCAAACACTTTCTACCATAATACCTAAATCATGTTCTGTTCCAACTTGGTAAGCCGCAATATAATTCCCAAATGTTTGAACAACTGGATTTACTCCAAAATGAATCATAGCAAATGGCTGTTGATAATGATAATATAAATCCCCTCGCAATGCAAAATCATTTATAATATTTGCCAAACAATTGGCATAGCCTTCTCCATAATTAGTGATGTACCAATTAGACACTGCTATGCTTCTGCTTAAATATAAGTCTACAAGAGCAAGCATATCATATGCAGCAATACCATTTTCTTTTTCTGATAATTCAAACATTCCAGATAAACCAAGTAAATGTTGAAGTTCATAAAGAGCATCTGAACATGATTGAATCCCTATTGGACTATGCCAATACGGATTTGTCATAGTAAATACAGGCTGTAAAGCCTTTAGTAAAAAACAAATGCCCTCTTTGTAGATTTTGGCATTTAAAAACATTTGAGCCAATTGGCTATTTATGTAGGGATGTTTACAATCAGTATATTTCTTTATATATGGAGAAAAATCAATTTTTTCATACGCAATTTTCTCCGTAATAGTTTTATAATGTTGAATTTCTGTTCGGCGAAATTCATATTGAGGTCTGCCGTTTTCTTTTACTTTTGAATTGTTGTAATCTTTAATAAATTCATGCAGTTCATTATCATCATCTAAATTCATATACTCATTTATTTGAGCATAAGAATATACACTATTTTTAGCTCGACCAAGGATTTCCTTCATCAAGTTTATACGCAACCGCTCCTCTGAATTTAATTCGGAGTTGTTACTATTATTAGCAATCCACTCACGTAAAGCTTGCTTCTTATCCGTTGTAGATATTATTAGTTCCTCCAACTCAGGAAAGGAGGAAACTAAAAAA
Source organism: Muribaculaceae bacterium (assembly GCA_017536215.1). Classification (GTDB taxonomy): domain Bacteria; phylum Bacteroidota; class Bacteroidia; order Bacteroidales; family Muribaculaceae; genus JAGBWK01. The sequence goes on from JAFXHY010000209.1 coordinate 23,439, forward strand.
GCCAATCGTTCTGCATTTTGTCTTACTTCGTCCATTGTGCAAAATTAGCGATTTTCTGCGAAAATACCTTGTCTTTTAAGGGCTAATTATATAGCGGTAATTTTGGCATAGCAAAATTGATTTTCTATGTCTAAAACCGCATACAACATCTCGCTCAAAGGGTACGTCGGAGGCTCTGACTTCGACCGCAAGACCGTTGACACAACCCTTGCTCAAAACGAGGGTAAGCGCGTCAATGTACTTATCGACAGCCTTGGCGGTTCTCTCGCCACCGGCTTGTCTATCTCATCGGCGTTCCGCAACCACGGCAATGTTGCTGTCCACTTCGTGGGACTCAATGCCTCGGCTGCAACCATCGCTTCGCTCGGTGCAGCGCATATCTCGATGGATGCCGGGGCTATGTATCTCGTGCATAAATGCTCAATGGCATTTTTTGAGTGGGGTTCGCTCAACAGCGACCAGTTCGCTACGCTCATTGCCGACTGTGAGAAGATTAAAGCCGACCTCGATAAGCTCGACCTTAATTGCGCCCAACTCTATGCCTCTCGCTGCAAACGCAAAACGCAAGACCTGCTCGCCCTGATGAAAGTCGGAGGCTGGCTCTCGGCAAAGGAAGCCCTCGAATGGGGCTTTGTCGATGAAATCACCGACCTTGCCGACGAACCGGCTCCCAAACTCACCGATGCTCTCGCTTCTGCGATGGCCTCAGAGGGTGTGCCGATACCGAACATTCCTGTTTCCGAGGCTGAAAAGGATTCAGCATTCGTAAAATTTATCTCCGCTATTGCTTCGATATTCCAATCTAAACCCCATATCGATATTAAACAAGACGAACAACCCACCAACGACCAGTCGGCACGCATCGCCGACCTCGAAGCGCAGCTTGCCGACAAGGACAAGACCATTGCCGACAAAGACGCTCTCATCGCTGACCGCGATAAGACCATCGCCGACCTGCAAGCCAAGCTCGACAAGAAACCGGCTGAGGACACCACGGCAGTCGTAGACGATGCCAAGCCCTCAGGCAACACCGACCCCAAGAACGATGTCGAGCAGTTTGTAGATACCTACAACTCTGCTCGCGCTCTCTACAACGAAGTATAAACCATAAAACCCTATACCACAATGGCAGGTAAATTCTCATTCACTCTCCAAGAGTATCAGGAGGCAGCGGTCAAATACCGCCCCGACCTCCTTATGCTCCCGATTATCGGCATCGGCGATACGCTCCAGTTTATGACCGGTCGCCCCGGCATCCGATACAAGGAGCGCGTCGGCAACCTCACAGGTGATGCACAGTTCGCTCCATACAATCCCCAACGTGCCGTGGACTACAACCTCGGCATCGAGTTCCGCGACCTCGAAACCTACTTCGGCTCTGTTGTCGCCAACTTCGAGCCGAACAGCGCAATCTCTACATTACTCGGTACGGGCGCAACCAAAGGTGACGGTCAGATGACTACACCCACCGCTCGCCACGTCCTCGCCAAGATTGCCAAGAACCTTTCCGAACATCTCAACGATGCCGTTTGGAACGGCAAGCGCAACGCCGCCGGTGATACCACCGCCGACCTTTTCGACGGCTTCGACACGATTACCGAAAAGGAAATCGCCAATGGTGCTATCGCTGAAGCCGAGGGCAACTACATGAAGTTCACCGACGCGATTACTCCGGCTAATGCCGTTGACATCGCCAAGGAAATTCTGTTCTCGCTCGACCCGCGCCTGAGAAGTCAGGACTTGTATCTCTATTGCTCACAGGACTTCGTCGACAAGTACAACGAAGGCTACCTGCTCACTCACGGCGGCATACCGTACAACACGCAGTACGGACAGCAAGCCGTTGAAGGCTCTAACGGCAAGCTGAAATTCTGCCCCCTCTACAACAAGGCAGGCTCGAAGTTCATGCACGTTACCACCAAGGCAAATATGCTCGTCGGTTACGACCAGATGGGCGATGTGGAAAACGTGATGGTGAAAGAGTATGCTCCTTTCATCCTCTCGTACATCGCCACTATGTTCTTCGGTGTGCAGTTTGAAACGCTCGACAAACGCCGTTTCAAAACCATTGAAATCACGGTGTAATTTCTCTCACCTTTTACCCTTTACCTCATACCTAAGTTATGGCTTCTAAATGTACCTCTATACAGAAATCGCTCGGTTGGTGCCAAGGCACCCCCGAGCTTCCCGGTGTCTAACGCCGCATCTACTACCTCGCCAAGAGCGAGATTGTGGCGTTTCCACAACTCCCTCGTGATGAACTCGGTCGTGCCACTTCCGCTATCCTTGCCGGTGACTTCACACTTGCCGCTGATGCCAAGTGGAAGTATATCGACATCCTCCCAGACAAGTCGCAGTTGACCTCCGAGGCTCAGGGCGAATTGCCCTCGCAGACGCAGCTCAACAAACTCACTGCCGTTCACCCCGGAGTCGGTGCTGATGCGTCAGCCGCTGCTGCCTACATCAACAACACCGACAACGTGTTTGTCGTGGAAGATATGAAAGGCAATCACCGTGTCCTCGGCAACGACAAGTGGAACACGAAAGCCACTGTCGCCCAGGATTTGGGTCAGGGTGCCACCGGCACGACCTCGACCACAATCTCCGTCGAGGCTACCGACGAAGTGCCTGCGCCCTTCTATGTCGGCACTCTCGAAACCGAGGACGGCGATATTGACTGCTCCGCTACCGGCACAGTCAAGAAAGCGTAACCGCCAATTCTCTGCATAACCCTATGGATAGAGCCGTCAGGAAAGGAGCAATCGCGTTGGACGAGATGTTGAACGACATCGAAGTGCCTTCGCTCGACGTTCCCGACCTCGACGGCTCTTTTGTTCCGACCGGCGAAGCCAAAGACCTGTTCGCCGAGAAGAAGCGAGCGGCATGGAAAGATGTGCAACAGGCAGAAGCCCGTTGCGACTTCGCCCCCAATAAGGTGCGCATTTCCTACCGCAATCCGGCTTTCGGAATAATCTCGCTCTGGAAAAAATCTATTTATGGACGCACTCTCACAGAAATAAAATCTGATGAGAGTATGGTGGAGAAATTTGCCGAAGGCATGAACACCCTTATCCGGCAAATTCTCGGTCACTCGCTCGCGTCAGGCGACTGGTGCATCGTAACCTCGCCCAAGCGCAGACACAAGACACAGAACTTTGCCTCGATGATCTCAGCGAAACTCGGAGAACTTCTCGGCATACCGTTCTATGAAGACCTTGCCGAGTGCCACTCCAAGCATCGTGTCGGGGCTGTCTTTACCTTTGGAAAAGAACCGCCCAAAGAAAGTAACATCATCGTCTTTGACGATTTCGTCACCACCGGCGCCACAATGATTTCAATGCGCGAGCTGCTAATGCCACTCGGCAAAAATCTTGTGTTTTTCACCGGAATAAACAACAAACTTTGACCCCTGCGACCAAAATAATTTTGACCCCTCTATGGATAATAAATTCACTGAACTAATCGGACAATGGCTGCAAACGCCCGAAGCGGAGCGCGACTACACCATAGGCGCACTCTATCTGCTGAAACTCTCCGGCAATCAAATCATGTATCGCAACATTGTTGCTCAACTTGACCGCCGCCACGATGTCGTGGAGTATCAGCTTCAGAAATACTACAATTTCCGCGTTCAGGCTCTGACACACGCCCAAGTTGAGGAAATGTCGGCACAAGTCGAACAGATTGTTGCCGACCATATTCCACTTGCCACCGAAGCCGACAAGCAACCGCAGAAAGGCAAGCGAGCCGACCACGACTCTTTGCCGGACGACATCAAGGCTCGCTACGTTGAGAACCTTTCGCTTCTACAACGTATGCGCGAGCTGCATCTGCGCCTCCGCTCGCTCTCGCTTGACAACGCTCCATGCCCGGATTCCGAGCGTTATCCGTTCTTGAAAGAACTTATATCGCTCGACAAGAAACTTCATGCCAACTGGGAGGCATACGACCACTATGTCGCACCAAGCCCCGATGCCGTTCCCTCGCGTCCGGCTAAGACCGTCCGTTCCGCCGCAGGTGCTAAGAATACCACCAAGAAGTCTGCGAAGAAATGAAACGCACTGCCAACATTGACCAAATCCTTCGTCCGTTGAAAGTAACGCCATATCAGGCTTATCTTTCAAATGCCGTGCAGGTTGCCGACATCCTCGAATGGATATTGGCACAAGTCGGCATTGCTGAAGTTTGGCAGACTTCTTTCTCTATCTCCGAGGAGTTTTTGCGACGGCTCTATTTTATCACCAAGGATAAAAAGGTCAGTCGCATCAACCTTGTTCTCGACCACAAGGCTACGAACAAGACACTCAAACTTTGGGCGTTCATCACCCAAGTTATTGAGCGTACCTATCTTGCAGATAACCACAGCAAGATATTACTCGTCCAGTCCGAGCGAGGCGACACGGTAAGTGTTATCACCTCGCAAAACCTGACACGAGGCAACCGCCACGAGTCAGCTTTTATCTCCACCGACCCGGCGATCTTCGCGACGCTTAAAGCGCAGGTCGATGATTTAATCACCAATCATTCAGTGCCGCTCCATGACCTATTCCGACAACGACTTGACGCAGATTGAAAAATTCGCGTCCATATATTTGAAGATTTCTGACATCGCCGTAATACTCGATATTCCGGCTGATGTACTACGCAACGACATCGCGGACAGAAGCACCGAGGTATCGAAAGCCTACCGACGCGGCAAAGCCGCCTCGAAAGTCAAGCTACATTCTCAGGAAATGATGCTTGCGCAGGTAGGCTCGCCCCTCGCCATCGAAAACGCCCACCGCAACTTACTTGACATGGAAGACGATGAGTAACCCGTCCACGCTCGATATTTGCAAGCAATACCTTTTCTCCTCTGTCGAGGACATCAAGGCGCAGTTCAACAGCGATGCCGTTGTTGAGCGCGTTTTGCGTGTCCGTGACCTCTATATGTGGCGGCTCTCCAATCCCGACTCCTCCGACCGAGATTTTATCTCCGAGTTCAAATCTCGCTATCCTATGGGCAAGAACGCAGCCCAAGAGTATCTGCGCATCGTCAACGCTCTGTTGCCGATGCTGTCGGAGAAGTCGCGTGAGTTCCACCGTTGGCGGTACAACGAGATGATTATGGAGACCTACCAAATGGCAAAGGCGCGTAAGGACACAAAGACTATGGAACGTGCCGCCACTTCCTACGGCAAGCTCAACAAGGTTGATGCCGAGGATGTTCAAGCTGTGCCGTTCCACCTGATTGTCGTGCAGCCGTTTGTCGCTACCGACGACCCCTCTGTCCTCGGCATAAAGCCGATACCCGGCATCGAGGACAAAATCAAGGCTATGCTCGACAAGTATTCGGCTGAAACTCTCGACATCGAGGATGTGGAGTTTGAGGAAGCCGATTTGGAAGAAGACGAACTTTTTGCACCTTACACTGATGGAAACAGCGGAGAAGAAACGAATATACTTTAACAAGCCCCAACGCCTGACGCAGCTTATCGGCGCGAACACCACCGTTATTGTCGCAGGGCGACGCACCGGCAAAACGGACAGCATAGCTGCTCCGTTTGTTCTGCGCAATATGCAGCGTATGCCCGGCTCTACCGGCGGCATCGTCGTGCCGACTTTCAAACACGGTTTGACGAACACCATCCCCGGACTGCTCGCCGCTTGGAAACGCTGGGGCTACATCGAGGGTGTGCATTATGTGGTCGGTAAGAAACCGCTCAAATCCTTTGCGCGGCCAATTACCGAGCCTAACGACTACGAACACGTTATCTCTTTCTATAATGGCTCTATCGCCATTATCATCTCGCAAGACCGCCCCGGCTCGTCCAACTCGCTGACCCTGTCGTGGCTTCTCGTCGACGAGGCGAAGTTCATCAATTACGACAAGCTCAAAGATGAAACGCTCCCGGCCAACGGCGGCATCAAGTCGTACTTCGGCAAGCACTCCTTTAATCACTCTATAATGATACTGAGTGATATGCCGCAAACCAAGAAAGGCTCGTGGTTTCTCCACTACCGCGAGAAGATGGACTCCGACCTTATCGCTACAATAGAGGGAACGGTTTACGAGATATGGCGCATCAAAGACCGCATACGGCAGATGCGCTCCAAGGGTGAGCATATCCCCGATTACCTGAAAGGCAAACTGCGCAAGCTCGACCGGCAACTCAATCAGTTGCGGTCGGTCGCTGTCTACTATAAAGAATACAGCAGCATCGAGAACTTGCAACTTCTCGGAGAGAACTACATAAAGCAGATGAAGCGCGACCTCACGCCGCTTACGTTCCAAACCTCAATCCTTTGCCGACGCATAGGCATTGCCAAAGATGGTTTCTATTCCTCGATGCGTGAGGGTCACAAGTACGACGGCAACAACAACGAATACCTCGAAAGTCTCGGTCTCGATGTTGCTCTACGTCACCCCGACATTGTGGAAACCATGTCGTCGCTCGCCGATGGCGATGTTGACCCCGACGCGCCTATCTGCATCGGCATGGACTACAATGCAAATATAAACTGGATTGTAGCCGGACAGCCTCGCGACCGTCGACTCAATGTGATTAAGTCATTCTACGTCAAGTTTGAGCGTAAGATACCGGCACTCATAGAGGACTTCTGCCGCTATTATGCCTCGCACCGCAACAAAACCGTTGTGTTTTATTACGATGCCACGGCTCTCGGCTCAAACTATGCCGTCAACGAACAGGATTTCCGTTGGGTGGTAGTCCACGAGTTCGAGCGGCAGGGATGGCGTTGCGAGGCAGTGTACCTCGGAAACCCGATGCGACACGATGAAAAGTACCTGCTCATCAACCAAGGCTTCGCAGGTAAGCAACGCCTGATGCCATTTTTCAACCGCTCGAACAACGAGGACTTGATTCTCGCTATCCAGTCCGCCGGTGTCAGCCGTGGACGCAACGGCTTCCGCAAAGACAAGTCCGGCGAAAAGCTTGCCGAAAGTGAGGAGGATTTATTGGAGCATCGCACAGATGGTACAGATGCTTTTGACACGCTGTATATAGGTTGCGAGAAGTTCCCTTATAGGGATACTTTCACATTGCCAACAGCGGGCATCATATAAATCCTCTGAGTCCGAAGTTATCGGCTTGCCGCTTTGCTCCGCAAAGAACACTCCTCGAACACCGCACCGACGGCACCGATGCCTTCGATACTCTCTACATCGGTTGCGAGAAATTCCCATACCACGATTCTTTTTCGCTGTCTACGAGCGGAGTTTTATAGTTTGGCTATCACAATATTATTTTGTAATTTTGTGATTATCAAACTTCAGTTTATGAAATCTAAGATTACTTTTACGGCTATCATATCCTTATGCTTCATGTTTTTCTCTTGCTCCACAAAGCAAGAAAAAGGTCTTTCTGATGAGTTTCTTATAGCCAACGACGGCACAATGACCGACCACGATAAGCAGAATGTTAATCACTATAATTATTTTGTCGAGATGGCAGACTCGCTCATCGTTTATCACAGAAACTACGATTTGCGACACATGGGACAATGCATAGTCGCCATGAATCGTTCTCGTGACAAAATATCTTGGTTTAGCCATCCTAATGACAAACTTAAAAAAAAGACCTCCGAGAACATCTCGAAAATTCAGTCTAAACTTGACAGCCTCGGTGTTCCACAAGAGGTAACTTATCCAATAAATGTCGGGGAAATCTATCTTTATCCCAAAAACGGAGTTATTGAAATTAACACTGCATCTCCCTCAAATAATTTCAAATTATACAATGCTTCAATAGACTCCGAGGGCAATTTGGTTAGAACCGTCCATCGCCGCCATATTTTATATGAAGCGACGCAATCTCCTATTGAAGGAGTCTATACTATTAAAGACCTTACCTCTACATACACATTAAAAGTTCAAAACGGATTTAAAGCCAGTCCCAAAATAGATTTCCATGATTGATATTAAAAACAACGCCCTCGGCGCTGTGGGCGAACATCAAACTCTTTCATGATTGCTACTGCTTGGCTATCAAGCTGCAATTACCAATCTATCCGTGAAGAACGATGAATCGACCGACATTTTATGCCGAGATACAAAAGGCCGATTTGTTGCCATTCAAGTTAAGGCTACCAAAGGAGACAACATAACTGTAGGCTTTACTCATAAAGAGTTTTATGATGCCAACGGCAACTTGGATTTGGCTAAGGGCAAAGCATTTCTTGACAAGAAAATAGTCGGACCGTGGGTGCTTGTTCAAGTCTGCGGATCTACCGTTCTCCCCACTTTCAAGTTCTTCATACTTTCTCCCTCTCAAATACGAGAACTCATCTATGACTCTGAAAAATGGTATCTGACCGGCCACCATCGAGCTAAACTTCCTGATGCCTCAGGACGTATCGGTATCCCCGTTCCTTGGTTAAACGGGCAAGGTGTTCCTGCAAATTCTAATCATGTTGAATGGATTAACCCATTCGCTTCTGAGAAGTTTGAGGACGCTTGGCATAACTTATTGATTGATTAGGGCGTTGCGACACCGTCGCCGGGCTATTGTAAACGGAGCCTCGGTCTCCTCCATTCGGCATCTATCCCTAACGCTTGTCGATAACTTCTTTGATTTTGCTGTTGGTTGGCTCACAAATTATTAGTAACTTTGCAATTACTTAACAGCAAAATCTGTAAATGACCCATTGACATCGAAAATATAACGGCGCGAGCCGACAATTTTTTGAAACTCCCAAGTAGTTGTTACAGGCTTTGGTCGGCCTTCAGATGCTACAAGGGAGTTTTGCTTTTGCTATCTATGGATCGAATAGATATGATACATACTGTTGGGCGAGAGTTCTTGGTCTCAAATATTGAGAACAATGAATTCAGCTATCAACAAGTAATAGACCGTTCATTGAGCGGCCATTATAAACTTGATATTCGTTTCTTTGATGAAAGTTCTGAAACAGCAGTTTTAATCGAAACCAAACGTAGGTTTACCAATACAGATAAAGAACAATTGTTTGCATATGTTTCGTTGGAACAAGAACTGAATCCAGAAACTAATATTATAGCCATACTCGCTAATACTGACAATGATCAGATTAAAGTTTGGAAATTCTCTAATAATGAAGCAGCAGGTTTGGAATTGAGCGATTCCAAATTAAAGAGTTTTGAGGAGTATAAAATGTGCTTTATCCCTCAAAATGTAAACGATAGAAATGCCGTTTTAGAGAATACTTCCAAACTTAATAAAATACTTCATGACAATGGTATTCCTGAAAAGTTAAGGAGCCAATTTGTTGGTACTTGCCTTCTTGCATTAAAAGAACGTTTGAAATTTAAAGGACTTTCCACATTTCAAATAAATGCAGGAATAAAAGAGATATTGGCATCTATGCTCCATGACAGCCTTGATAGGGCCAAGAAACTCGTCGTATTACAAAATAACATTCTTGAAAGTCAAAGCGTTTCTTCTTTACGCTCAGAGGAATATCAAAAGATACTTCTTTTTATAAAAAAGAATATTTTACCGTACATAAATGAGTATACAACAGAGGGACACGACATACTTAGCTACTTCTTCACCACTTTCAATAAGTACGTAGCACGAGAAGACAAAAATCAAGCGTTTACGCCAAATCACATCGCTCACTTCATGTGTAAGGTTGCAGGTATTCACCGCAATATCCGTGTTCTCGACCCAACTTGCGGTTCCGGAACTTTCTTGGTTCAATCTATGTCACAAATTCTTAAAGAATGTGAGACAGCAAGCGAGAAAAAGCATGTAAAAGAACATCAAATATATGGAATAGAATTTGACGAGAATGTATATGGATTAGCAACCACCAATATGTTAATTCATGGTGATGGCAACTCTAACATTCAAGCAGGTTCTTGTTTTGACAAAAAGCAATGGATTGAATCATCTAATATAAATTTAGTTTTGATGAACCCACCTTATAATGCTTCAAAAAATCAAGTACCGTCTAAATATGCTCGTCTATTTGGGTCTAAATCTACGGACCCGACAAAAGGATTAGGTTTTGTACAATATATTGCAGACACTGTAAATCAAGGTAAGCTTTTGACATTATTGCCAATGGCTTGTGCGCTTACATCCAGTTCTGTCATCACTGATTTTAAGGAAAAAATGCTTCAAAAACACACCTTGGATGCTGTTTTTTCTTTACCTCCTGATATGTTCTATCCAGGAGCAAGTGCCGTGGCTATATGTATGGTTTTTAATTTAGGGCAACCACATCCATCTGATTTCGAAACTTTCTTCGGTTATTTTCGAGAAGATGGTTTTGAGAAACGGAAAGGTGTTGGTCGCGTCGATATAAATGAAGTATGGGATAGCATAGAATCTGAATGGCTATCTTTATATCGCCACCGCTCTGAAATGCCGGGTAAAAGTGTTAATAGGGTTATTACTTCAAAAGATGAATGGTGCGCTGAAGCTTATATGGAAACAGATTACTCAGTTTTATCTGACAATAATTTCATTTCCGTGATGAAATCTTATGCTGCATATTTAACAGAAAATGAATCCATTTAGTAATACTAAACTTTTCTCAGTAAAGGAATTATTCCCTTTACTTGTAAACGGAAAAGGTAATAATAACTTATTATCTGATGGTGATTCTGTACCATATCTTGGTGCAAAAAAGGATGATAATGGAGTGATGCGATATTGTGCCTACGATAGCGCACTAATTATGAAAGGAAATTGTATCTGTTTCATCTGTAATGGAGCGGGGTCAGTGGGTTATACCCTTTATATGGATAGACCATTTATAGCTACATCAGATATTGTTGCTGGCTATAATGAAAAACTTAATCCATATATAGCAATGTACCTTATTTCTCTCTTTGATTTAGAGCGTCCACGTTTTTCATACGGGCGAAAATGGAAAAAAACGCTTAAGGACACAACGATCCCACTTCCTCAAACAGAAAACGGCACAGTTGATTGGGCGGCAGTAGATTCTTATATTAAAAATTCTATATTGCCGTTGCTTCCTACCCGTGCGAAGACAATTTGGAATCGTGGACCCATTAATAAACCGATATTTCAGAAAAAGATAAATCTTAATGATAAAATATGGCGTTATTTCCATATTGCAACATTGTTTAACTCATTTGAAAAATGCAAATGTTCAAGCGCTTCAGAATTATTGGAAGATGGCAATGAAATAGCATATATCGGGGCGAAAAAAAGTGACAATGGTGTCATGAAATATGTAAAAAGAGAAGAATCCTTAGTTACTAAAGGGAACTGTATTGTTTTTATTGGTGATGGGCAGGGATCAGTAGGTTATTGTTTGTATCAACCGAATGATTTTATTGGCTCTACAACTCTTGTTGCCGGATATATAGATAACTTGAATCAATATATAGCTCAATTCTTAGTCACAGTTCTTGATATGGAAAGATATAGGTATTCTTTCGGGCGTAAATACAATAAGAGTGCTATTATTAATAGTAAAATTAAGCTACCAATAGACGATAAAGGTAAACCAGATTGGCAGTTTATGGAGAACTATATAAAGAGTCTACCTTTCAGTTCAAATATCTAAGTTAACAATACTTTTTATAATATTTAAATGGAACTCGATACTCTTAAACAAGAAACCAATCTTCGTAAGGCTTGGCCTAACGAAGCCAAAGACTTTACTCCGTGGCTTGCCGAACATTTAAGTTATGTTGGCGACATTCTCGACATGGAATTGGAACTCGTTGAGAAAGAATCAAAGGTAGGAGGCTATTCCGCTGACATTTTAGCGAAAGAAGCTAATACCGACAATTATGTCGTTATCGAAAATCAGTTGGAAGATTCCAACCATACTCATCTCGGACAACTTTTAACATACGCTTCGGGCAAACAAGCCAAAGCAATAGTTTGGGTCGTTAAAAAAGCACGTGACGAACATAGAGAGGCTATTGAATGGCTCAATGACAATACTGTCCCTCAAATTGCTTTTTACTTGTTAGAAATTGAACTTTGGCAAATCGGCTCATCCAAATTAGCTCCCAAATTTAATATTGTGGAACGACCTAATGAATGGGCAAAGACGATAAAACCAAATACTGACGCTTCCGACACTCAGGTATTGCAACTTGAATTTTGGCAAGCATTTAATGACCATGCCGGGACTACGACATTCATCAAGTCGTTCAGACTCCGTACTGCTAAATCTCAAAATTGGTATGACCTTGCTGTTGGAGATAGTCGTTTTCATATTTGCTTAGAAGCTAAAAAACAGAAAGGTGAAGCCACGGTCGGAATATACATTCCGGACGACAAACAGCTATATAATGGTTTCCTTAAGCACAAAACCGAAATAGCAACAGCACTCGGTGTTGCAGAAAATGACATCGAATGGAAAGATGCCTCAAAAGCCACCCGCTTTTATCTAAAGAAAAATTTCGATATGGCCGATACCGGTCAATGGATAATCGTTTTCAAATGGTATATTGAAAACTGTTTGGCAATTAAAAAACTAATTCCATCAATTATTTGAAACCGTCAGAATTTCAAATATCGTGAAAATTCAAAACGTTAGTTGCTTTGAAATCCGCAGATAGCTACTTCTCAACCTCAAAACAACTTTTCAATATATAGCCATGACAAAATTAGGAAAAGTCAAATCGTGGTACATAGACCCCGAAGACAATAAACTGACATACTCTCAACATAATATTCTGTTCGTAGAAGTAATTGACGGACAGAAGTATTACACCGCTCGTCATGATTCCGTTGAGTCTGACGATTACGATGCAGCAGTAGAAACCGGTGCATTTGAACTCTGCGGACAGACCTACAACGCACGTTTCGCTGACATCTATGGTCGAGAGAACTACACCAACGTGACAATATAATGAGTTTCAAGAGTTGCGGCCACGCCGCCGCGCTTTCGTATAAAATATTACTTACAATCAACACATAAAGTAATTATGGTAGATTTATCTCCTTTATTTCCCGAAGCGCAAACAAATATGCGCAACTGGAAAAACCGCTACGATGCTGACGAGTTCCCCTATAAGGTCTCGCTCAACATCTTCTATCGCCGCTACACTATGATGTATATGTGGCAAGACATTATGGCTTATGCCAACGGTCTTAAAGGCCGTAAAGATTTCCAAACCGCTTACCGCGAATTGGAAATGTTATACGCTCAAACTTCAGGTAAGACTCGTATGGTTCTCGAAGACAACCTGAGAAACAAGCCAAACGAAAATGTTGGTGGCAGCACTTTCGCTCACTATAACGAGCTTATAAGAAAGACTCGTCAAGGTGACAGGCAGGCTAAGGAAGAAATAGAGTTCTCCTATTTCTACTATTTCCTTGCTGACAAGGCGACCCTTCTTTGGGCAGCAATCTGTGCAACCGGAGTATCAAAGATTGATGCCGTCGCTCAGTTGACTGGCTTCCAAATTCAGCCAATGCCTCTCGAAGACTATGCAACCGTTAGCAACGGCTTAGGTCAGCTCGCTGCAGCACCTTTCTTGAATAAGCATTATTCGCCTATGCCTTAATCTTATGGACGAAGAATATCAAGCAGTCATAAATAGACTTCTCGGAATAAAAGGTTTTGCTAAATTTATGCAAACCTTTCGTCAAACTGACAATGGAGAGAAACCAATTGTACAGATGATTAACGGATTCAAAGAATATCGTAATTCTTCTGAACCCTTAACTCAGCCTGAAATTTGGCTACTTGATACCATACAAGATAAGTTGTTTGAGTTATGCCATCGACATCACTCAAACAACTTATTTTACCTCAATGAACACGAAACTATTGGTGATGAAATCCTTAACGAATTTCGTAAAGATTGGGATGCTTCAAGCAGCGGCAGATGCGCCTATGTAGATCGCGAAAGCAAGATTTACAAAACATTTCGTGAAACAACTATCTATGATGAACACCAAGACAATGGTATCATATTAAAATATGATAATGCTAATCATCCTTTAATTTATTCTACTATTGGTAAGGCTCTCTTGAATGGGGGATTTTTTACCCATGGCTTCCCATTTATTTCCAAGGGTTTCGCTTATGCCAACAAAGCTCATAACATTTTTTGGCATAGTCCATATGGCGTTTTCGGTTGTACAGAATGTATTTGGGAATTTATCAGGCTGCTTTCAATTGATACGCTGAAGAATAAATATGCCGATTATTACAAGCCGTTAATAAAACTGCTGTTAGTCTATCTTTCTCGTTCAATTGCATTGTGTCACATTACTAAATTGCCTCAGGCAATAGATTTTTATAAAAATCGAGCATTTTTACTGAAAGACCACTATCCTATATTTATGGCAATTTTCGCTGATTACGGATTTTTTGCTACAAATATGGAAGTTCAATTTGTTTCAGATAACTTTTTGGGTTATCAATTTGCTGCCGAACTTGGCGCACCTGCCCTTGGTGCGGAAATGCTTAATGACTCAAAAAAGATGTATTCATACGGCAGCTTAAATTATTTTAATGAGGATAATGGTCTAAAGGATATTGAGGATGCTACATGGTTTGAATTGGTCGAAAGAGGAAAATTTAGAATGAATAAAGTTGCTGAAGAAATTATTAAAGAATTGGAACGAGGAGAGTTAATGATTGATAATATCGTATACAAAAAAATGTTGGAGGATATTTACACTTCAAACAGCAACTCTCATAAACGTTTTGACTGGAAAGAATCATGATACAATGTGGGAGTTGCGGCATCGCCGCCGCGCTTTCGTAAATCGAGCCTTGGTCTCGACCGTAAGGCTTCAATCGCTAACTCATACGCGAGCTTCGACACCGTCGGGCTCGCTTTTCTTTTTATATGGATGTCGCCCCGAGGCGATGAATTTTGAGCATAGAGAGGAATTTGACCGTGCTTTGATGCCCTTTGAGGGAGGGATTTATCAGTAATTACCCCGAACTTTATGTTTCGTCGACTCGTACATTGAGCGATTTTGTTCTCCTGTTCTTCATCGGTTGGGCTTCGTTATTCCGTCTACGTTACGCTTTGGCCGTCGGTGATTACACGGTGTTGATGTTCCGTATTCGCTTGGGCTGTCGGCCGTTCACAGCCAAATATGCCTTGCAGGTTACGTGAGCCATTATTTTGACAAGACGTTTCATAGGGCATACTTGTATGACGCGCTCGGAGCAGCATTGTATTTACATCGCGAAGTTAGCGTCTTTATCTACGCTCGAAAAGGGCAGGTAAATTCGCTCAAAAAATCTTCCTTTTTTACTGCTTAAAAAAGAGTATTCAAGGGGCAAGCCCTTTTGGACGAACCCTTGTCGGCTAACGTGCCGGGAGGCACTGATTGGGTCAGACGCATATTCTGCGGTGTAAAACAAACGCGCCCCGGCGCACAAGTAAAACCCAATAAAACTTCAAAACAATGACCCACGTAATGAACATATTCGACAGCTCTCTCAACTCCGACAGCTCAATCAAATACTACTCAGTAGAAGTAATCACTTTCGATGGCGAAAGCTACACAGAAGAAATCGAAGCCCGCGACGCCGACGAAGCCCAGGAAATCGCAGCTTCAATGTACGACGATGTCGACTACACAATGGTTCAGGGTTGCTTCGCATACTGATAAATCAATTCTCCCTCAAAGGGGCTGCTTCGGCAGCCTTCTTTTTTGCTCATTCATCGCCAACGGCAGCTCCGTTGATTTCCACTGCGTTAATGCTGTCGCGGTCAGACTCTTTAGCCGTGAGGGCTATCGGGCAGGTGCCTGTCGGCCATCCGAGCTGTCCGCTCCGTTCAATTTGCCGATTTCCATTGTTTCAGGTCGGGTGATACTTCGTTTGTTGTCGGAGGATTGAGAGCTATTCTCGCACCGTTGAACTCGACCTTTGCCCTCGCTGACGCACCAACCGCAGGGCTATGGCTCATCTCGTCCGCTGCCTCTTTTACCTTTTACCATTTACCTTTTGCCTATCAGATGTGTACATCATTGTGAAGCGGTCAGACTTTCGGGCGCGACGGACACCGCCGCCGCTTGCCTCGATTGAATGCGTTCGATGTGTTCTTGCTACGCAAGCGGCAAGCCGGTGAGGCGTCGCTCCATATCAAGCGCAAGACCATACAGCAGCACTCTTTAGCCGCATCCTCAGCCTACGCCATGGGTAAACCTTGAACGACATACCGCTGAACTTGCTGCCACGATTGAGTGCGGAGTTGTGTGCCGGTCTCTCAGGCGGGGCAGTTTGAACCTCTTTTCTGCGTTCAGTTTTCCTTTTGCCAATCTCGTATTCGGGGAGTGAACCGAGGTCTATTTTTCCTGTACAAAGTTAGGTCGCCAACTCAACTTCCCTCCGGCTCTCTAAAACCGGCTGCGCCTATTTCTGCGACAATTTTACGAAAAATGGTACAAGCCTCATTTTTAGACGCCCGGCTTAAAATTCTCTGTAAATTTTTGTTCGGTCTCAAACAGCTTCCCACTTGATTGTACCGTAAAAATTAAGAGCCTCGGCTCACATTTCAAACCCCAAATACTTCAAAACTATGGCAAAGAAAACTAAAAAATCCGCAGAGAACATCACAGCTCAAACAGCAGTTCCAGCCGTCGAGACTACTCCGGCTACATCAACTCCCAAGCTCATCGTGGCTCAACGCAAGTTCAACCGCTGGTATGTCTACTTCAAGGGCGTTGCCCCCAAGGACAATGTAGGCTGCGGATGCAAGACAGCCAAGAGTGCTATGCGCTATATGCACTTGCTCAGAGCTCGCTACGGAGCAACGATTTCACAAAACATCTATGAACGCCTCCAGTTCGAGGCCGCGAGAGAGGCGTAAGCCTCCCTCGCTTTTAGCCCGAAAGTTAAACCGCTAATTCTCACAATCATGTACGAATACATCTGCTACACAAAACAAGGAAAATGGAAGTTCAATGCTGACAGCGATATGGACGCGATGCGCACAGCCCTTTATTACTGTTGGCGCGACGGCGAGGACTTTATCAAGGTCGAGTTCGTCAAAGGTTGCGAGAATTACACGCTCTCAATCCTACATATCGACAACAATTCACGCGAAGTATTCACCCTCTAAAACCCGAAACAATGGAAATCAATTACGGCAAATTCACCGAACAAGAGCTGCAAGTAATCCTCGATGCAGCGCGTACTATCAACTACGCCTTTGGCACTCAATTTCCGAGCCACAGCGAGCAGATAGCTCTCCTGATTGAAGACCTGCACTTCCGCATCATCAATCAAATAGTCATTCAGAGCTACAATGCACTTCGCAAGAAGTACATCGAGCGTGGCATCGACCCCGACGCTCCCGATTTCGTTCCCGACCATTTGGAGAAATAACTTCTCCAAACCGTCCGCATCGCGGCTGCTCCCATAAGGGGAGTGGCCGCTTTTGCTGTCTATCGGTGTCTTTTCGGCTGCATCAACTGCAAACTACATTTGCAGTATGATACGAATAGGATATTATTCATCGGGCATTATCTTCTCCGCAGACTTGCCCGATATTCAGGTTTTCACCGACCACAGCTTCGCTGATGTTCGCTTGCTATATGGCGGCATCGAACTGCTGTCAGGACGTTACTATGCCAATAACGGCACAGTGACCGTCCACGACATCGCGCCGCTTATCGAGCAAGCTCTTTCGGGCGATACGGAGTTCAACACCGCCGAGTTCACCATCGAGGCTTGCAACGATGATGAAGATGCCGAGTCGGTCAGTTTTACCGCCATGTTCTGCAACCGCGAGACTGGGTTGTATGACACTGCGCCGTGGTTGACCGAGAATTTTCTGACTACCGTCCGCACTCGTCGCATCGCCCCCAACGGTTGGGCGCATCTGTCGTGGTACACAACCGAGCGCGAGGGCATCGTCCTTTTCGTGCTGATAACATACCTCGATGATAACGGCAACCGCCAAACGTATCGTTGGCTGCACTCCGGCAACGGTCAGATTGCCCATATCAACGGAGTGCTGCACGTCTATTTCTCGCTCGATGATTTGCGCAATACGCTCCGAGAGAAACGCAAGGTCAACAATCCGACCCTGCTTTCATTTACGGTGCAACGCGGCAACCGTATGGCTACCTATTTCGTTGACCCGGCACTCTCCGATGTGCCTGTGTTCCACTTCGCCAACTGCTTCAATATGCTTGAACAGTTGCCGGTGCAGGGTGTTACCACCTCGAAAATCAAGGCTGACCGCTCCATTGCCTCGCTCGGCAAGGACTCGCAATTCTATGATGTCACGGTCAGCAAGGAGTATGAAACGCAGACCGCACCGCTCACCTCGGAGGAGTGCGAGCTGATGGAACAGATGCTTACCTCTAATGATGTGCGCATACCATACGGCGAGGGCGCGGAATACGAAAATGACTTCTACGCCATGAAGTCGATAATGATTACCGACTTCACCTCGGAGATACAGGACGGCGATGAAAAACTTAACTCCGTCAAGTTTACGTGGCGTTTCGTCCACAACTTGCCGAGTATCGCGCTGCCTGATACTCCCGGCATCTTCAATGACAAGTTCAACCCGATTTACTCGTAACCAATGGCAAGGTCTATCCACATATCCACCGCTCGCGCGATGCTCAACTCCGGCGACCCTGTCGATATTTCCGTATGGAAATCCGACGGCTCAATTCTTCACCTGCAAAATTGCATCTCGCTCCGATATGATTTTTACGGCGGTTGGCGCAACGTGAAGTTGCTGACCTCAGGCGAATGTCGCCGCGTCCGCGACTGCTGCATCTTCCGCGTCAACGACTTGGAAGTATTTCTTTGATATTCTCAATAATAAAGGTCAATCTTTGGTAATCAGAGAATTTTGTGCTAATTTTGCACATAGCAAACTTCAAAATTTTCTGCATATGAACTATAATGGTATACAAATGGCGGCAGTAATTAAAGCTGCAAATGCTATGATAGCTGCCGATGGTCGTATAGACCAAGCCGAGACTCAACTGCTCTCTCGCGAACTTATCAACTTTGGTGTAGAGCCGCAACAGCTTCCGCAGCTTCTTGAACTCAGCAAAGTAATGGAACCCACTACTATGCTTGCAACTCTTGCTGCAATGAATGAGTCGCAAAAGAAATACGTTTCAGGATTCCTCGCTACAATTATGATTAGTGATGGAGACATCGATGACTCGGAGATGAAGCTTTGGCAACTGACATCAACTCTGATGGGATGCCCAACTATGACTCTACAAGAGGCCCTCGAATATTGGGGTAATAATTAAGACGCCTAAATAAGCGTCTTTTCGCATCCAACATACCGTCCATAACTTTGCTGAAAATCTCAGCAAGTTATGGACGCTTCTTTTTCTCTAAACTACAACTCCGTTGAGAACGTGCCGGGCTATGAAGCCCGTGCAGCGTTCATTGTCAACTCCGCATCCGTATTCAAGGAGGATGTGGATATTGTGCCGACTATCGTAGACGATAGTCTGAGTTATATTCCGTGGGGCGGCGACAATCAGATGCCGTTCAATATTCTTGACCTTATCGAGAAAGACGAAACACTCGCCACCTGCCAGTGTTTCAACGCCGAGGTCTGTTATGGCGCAGGGCTCAGGTATGATACCTGCATCGCTTCCGCAGCGGTCAAGAGTGCCGTCGAGGACTTCACTCTTGACAACGACCTCGCCTCATACTTTCTCGGAGTGTCGCAGGACTTTAAGCACTTCGGCTTTGCCGTGTCGGTGCTTATTCTCAACGAGGACGGCTCGCGCATCGTCCGTCTGTTGAGAAAGGAAGCCTGTTATTGCCGCTTCACACCGGCTGACAAACACGGTCGCATTTCCAAAATCCTTTACGCCAATTGGCGCAAACCTCTCTCGTCGCGCAGCGACATCGAGGAAATAGACCTGCTCGACCCGGCTTCTCCGTGGCGAGATCTGCAAGACAAACTCGCCCAAAAAACACACTGCCGCAAGTTCGCCATCGTCAGCCGTATTCCTACGGTTGACTCTACCTATTATCCTATTCCTTATTATGGTGCGTTGTTCCGAGGCAAGTGGTACAACATCAAACAGCTTATCGGCATTGCTAAGGAAGCGAAGCTGAAAAATTCAGCGCCGATTAAGTACCACATCGAGATAGGCAAGACATACTGGGAGTCCATATTCCGTGCCGAGGGCATCACCGACCGCCGCAAGCAACAGGAGCGCATTGTGCGCGAGAAGCAGCAAATCCTCGATTTCCTGACAGGCGCGGAGAACTCCGGGAAAGCCTGGTTCTCCACTTTCTACATCTCGCCCGACGGCAAAGAGCAGCACGATGTCGTAATCAACAAGATTGACGACTCGAAAGAGGGCGGCGATTGGGAAACCGACATTCAAGAAGCAATCAATATGATATGCTTTACTATGCGTGTGCATAGTAACCTTGTCGGCTCAGTCCCCGGCAAAGCCCAGTCCAACAACTCCGGCTCGGACAAGCGCGAACTTTACACAATCGCCCAAGCCCTTCAGAAACCGTATCACGACCTGCTCTTTACCGTCCATCGCATCATCATCCGCTTTAACAAGTGGGATAACGTCACCGTAGGTGTGCCGTTTATCCAACTTACGACTCTGGACGAACATCAAGACGCAAAGCAGGTTAAACTTCCAAACTCCAACTCAGACAATGAAACTGATAACGACTGAGGTGCAGTTACGCGCCCATATCCCCAACATCATCGCCACGGTCAAGGGCGAGATGCCCTATATCGAAAGGCTTGCGCACTTTCTCGACCTTGCCGAAGACTGGGTAAAAACGACTTTCACTTCGGAAAGTACGTTCAACACTATCTGCGGTTATACCGACAGCAACAATATCAAGATATTGTGCAGCCGTTTGGTCGTTGCCGACGCTCTGCGCCGTGCAATTCCCTCGCTCGACATCGTGCTTACTCCAAATGGCTTTGGAGTTGTCAGCACTCAGAATCTCGCGCCGGCATCCAAGCCACGTGTCGACAGGCTCGTCGGCTCGATGCTCGCTCACCGCGACGACTGCATCGCTGCACTTCTACCCGAACTCGTCGGGGCATCGAAGTGGCTCACATCCAAGCAAGCCGACTTCTTCGGCGCAACACTTTTCCCTGACCTCGCTATCGTTGACAGCATCGGTAACGTGCAGGGATGCCGTTGGGAAAAGTATCTCGAACTCCGCTCAAAGGTCATAGACCTTGAAGCCTCGTTAGCCGAAGAATGGTTCTCTCGTGAGCTGATGGAAAGCCTCAGATATAGCAACCTTATCAAGCAGATAAGTTTCCAGAAAGCGTTAGTCGTGAATCAAATTCAATCCCAAATCGTGGGCTATCTTACAGTCGGGAGTTTCAATTCACGTCGCCTTGCCGACATAGTGAACTATATCCGTCAGGACGAGGACGAATTTCACGAATGGCATACATCGGAAACCGCGAAGCTGTTCTCGCCGCCGGTATTCCGCAACGAAAAGAAAGCGCGTGGCTATTTCTTCTGAGGCATACAGCAGTCGGTGAGCCACGAAGTCGCGGATGTTCCTTTGCTGATATGATGAAACTGAGGGTCATGGCACGGGACACTGATTTTCCGAGGCGAAGTTAGAATATCCGCTCACTTGTCAAGGACACCGCAAGTTGTCTGCCATTCTCATACTTCCGAAGCGCATCCAATCCTTGACATCTCCGTTCGCTACGGATATTCAATTACTTGCCCGTAAAATCTGAAGTGCCTCGGCACATAACCCCAAAAACAGTTTCATCATGATTACATCAGCAAATCACATCAAACAAGACGACTTCGTCAACCTCACCGACTATTCGGCTGTATGCCCCAAAGGCAAACGCACTTTCTTCACTTTCGTTCACTTCTTGGACTACTCGACGGCTCACTGGAGCAACATCTTCGCTCTCAACCGCAAGGATGCCATGACGCAAGTCCTCGCCAAGTTCTCGGACTGCATTGAGCATATCCGCGAAATCGCCCTCTATGAGAAAGACGTGGATTGAAACTCCCGACCACGACTCTGCGACGGCTCCCCATTCGGGAGCCGTTGCCATGTCTTTTCGGCAACCGGCTTTCCACCGTACTTTCGCATAGTCAAATTACATTCAACTATGCAGACAATTTCCATTAACTTCATCTTGCCGGATGACTGGCAAGAATTGGGCGACAAACGACTTCGCTATGTCTACGAACTCATCGCCGCAGAACATACAACTGACGAGATAAAGACCATTTGCTTGCTTCGTTGGAGCGGCACAAAGGTTATCGGTCGTAAAGACAGCGGCTCGTATCTGCTTAAAAAAGGTAAACTTCTTTTTGAGGTTACGTCCGTGACCCTCGCAGAGCTACTGCCGCATCTCGCATGGCTCGGCTCACTACCGACCGTTCCTGTCCGGCTCTCGAAAATCAACCGTCAGCAAGCACTTCCGGCTGACTTCGAGGGTGTGCCGTTTGAAACCTACATCATCTGCGATAACCTCTATCAAGGTTATCTGTCAACGCAGAATGATGCGCTTCTCGACCAACTCGGCGCTACGCTCTACGGCAAGTCAATGTCTTTCAAGCCGGCTGAGCGCATCAATATCTTCTACTGGTTCGCCGCGTTGAAAGAAACGCTGTCAAAGAAATACTCCGACTTCTTTCAGCCGTTGGCAGGTGTCGACGACGGCAACCTGCTCGGCTCGTCTACCTCGGTAGAGGATGCGATGAACGCACAAATTCGTGCGCTCACCAAAGGGGATATTACCAAAGAAGCCGAAGTCCTCGCCCTCGATACGCACCGTGCTTTAACGGAGTTAAACGCACAAGCGCGTGAATACAAGGAACTCAATGCCAAAATCAGCACCAATGGGAAATAACTCATCAACTCATTTACTCGGTCGTTGGGACGCATCGCTTTTCTTTGAAAATCTGTGCTTGACCAATGGACTTGCCAACGCTGAACACTTCGTGTTTTGTCGCGTCAGCGGTTTGGAGGGCTTCGAGGAAGCACTCGCGCAGATGCAGACCGCCACCGCGTTCTGCTGTGTCTCGGATATTGCCGACGGATATACAGAATTAAACAACACTCCGAGGACGCGGCGAGTAAAGACCGTTTTCCTCGCCATGCGCCACGCCGCCGAAGATATGGCGGCTCGCTCGGAGTGTATGGAAATTATGCGCGAATTGTTCCGACAATTTATGTCGAAACTGATACTGGAGAAAACTCGGCTCGAAGAAAATTGCATTTACATCGACCCCCGAATATCGTTCAACGAGATTGACCGATACTTTTTCTCCGGCTGTGCTTGCGCATATTTCCAAATCGCTGTCGATGTCTACACCGATTTAAGATACAACGAAGATGAGTGGAACGGATGAACAGCTTGAAGCCCGGCGTAAATACGTCCGTGCCTTCAACGCCACTATGGTAAAGATATGGCGCGAACAAATCGCACTGCTCGGAGCGGTAGACACAGGAGCGTTGTACCGCTCAACGGTCGGCATCTCCATAACTGCCGACGGAAAATTTATTGACATCACCCTCTCGCAAGCCTTTAATACATACGGATTGTTTGTGGATTACGGTACGGGACGCAATACTCCGCGAGGCAACCCCGGCGACATTGGCAAAGCCAATGGTCGCAAACGCAAGCGTTGGTTCTCTCGCAAGTATTATGCCTCCGTGATGAACATTCAGGAATTTTATGCCGACAGCCTCGGACAAGAATTTTGTCGGGCAGTTTCCAACGCCCTCAATCCCGACATCATGCGTCGGTCAGTGACACTCTGACCTCGCTTTACGTGTCTTTTCGTCTGTATAGTGATAGCCATAACTTTGCTGCATCTAATCAGCATCGTTATGGCTATCGACACAAAATCAATAACCCAACTCATTACTGAGTTTCGCGCCATGCAAAGCAAGGACGCTGTCTCGCCCGAATCGCTTGGCTATATTCTGCAACGTCTTGCAGACCTTATAGCCACAGCCGGTACGGCTGAAACGCAGAAAATCATCAACGACTGGTACAACTCTTTGTCAAAGGTTGACCATATCGCTGTCTGCAAGTTGCAGCAAGGCTCGCCCGACCGTAACTTCGTTAGGCTCTCGAACACGTTCATTGACCTATTGACAGGTCAGCAAATGACTAACGAGAACGCAACCATCATCAATATGGCGACCAC